>JAWOFC010000142.1:0-15422 GCA_046482455.1 Halanaerobacter sp.
GACCAATCTCTACTATCAACTAACTTAGTAACTCCTCCACCTCCTAAAGCAATGATAGTCTCTCTTTCTTCCATCATCAAAATATTATAAATAGATTCCTGTCCTGGTTTTGAATAACCAATATTTTCAAAATTACCCAACTCAGACTTCTGTCGATACATATAATAAGGAATTAGACCTAATTTTTCAGCAGTCTCACGCGTTAAATTTAACATTTCATCTATCTGAGCTGCCGAAGCTAAAGATAGCTCATCTTGTTCTTCTTTTAGATTTGAAGCTCGTTTAAGAGCTAAAGTATGAACTGTCAAACTATCTGGCTGCAGCTCTTGTACCTCTTCTAGAGTTAATCGCAATTCTTCTTGCCTCTCACCTGGTAGACCAACTATTAAATCCATATTAATATTAGAAAAGTTCATACTCCGTGCTAAACTATAAGTCTCTACTACATCCTCAACAGTATGATCACGCCCAATTCTATCTAAAGTTTCTTGGTGCATAGTTTGAGGATTAATACTAATTCGGTCTACACTCTCATTTTTTAAAACCTTTAACTTTGTTTCATTGATTGTATCAGGTCGACCTGCTTCTACCATAAACTCACGTAGATTATTAATAGCAAAGGAAGTCTTTAGTTTTTTAATAATTCTCTTTAAATTTTGAGCTGATAAAACAGTAGGCGTCCCACCCCCAATATAGACTGTATCAACCTCCAAATCAAGCTCCCGTATAACCCGAGACATCTCATCAATTTCATAATCTAAAGCAGTTAAAAATTGAGACAGATACTTATTATATTCAGCAAGAGGATAGGAAGCAAAAGCACAGTAATCACACTTAGTAGCACAGAAAGGAATACCTAAATAAATACTGATTTTTTCTTTAGCTTCAGAAGAGCTAGGTAAATGCTTACGCTCACGACGGATTATATTTAATAATAGCTCTCGTTTTTCTGCACTAACTCCATATATATCTTCTAATTGGTCATTAATCTGTTGGTAACTCAGCCCTTTATCCAATAGAATATGACCTAACTTAGTAGGTCGCACTCCAATTAAGATACCCCACGGACTCATCTCTATATCTAAATACTGACAGAGAAGTCTATAAATACTCAACTTCAACCTATATCTACATCTTTTTCTAAAATCCTGCTCTTGATATTCAGAACCCAAAATCTCTTTATCGATAATCACATCTTTTTCTCTCTTTTCAGAATGACTAGCCCCAACTACTTCACTCTGTACCTTAATACCATTATTAGTTTCTAATTTAGTATTCACAATAATATTAAAATCATCAGCCTGAGATGCCTTAGCAATTTCTATATCTTCTGGTAATAAAACTTTTAAAGTTCCTTTAATTGGACCGTAGTAATCTGAATCAATCTTCAAGCCTATTTTCATAGTAAAGTCCTTTCTAGATATAGGGATTATTTTCTTTAATCTCTCCTAAAGTAGCAGCAGGACCATGACCAGGATAGACAGTTAAATCATCATTTAACTCTTTTAGTTTAGCTAAAGACTTATTTAGTCTTTCACGAGAGCCTGTCGGCAGATCGGTTCTACCTACTCCACTAGAAAATAGAGTATCGCCGCTAAATAAGACATCAACCCCTAATAAACAGATACTCCCCTTTGTATGACCTGGGGTATGCAGCACCTCCAACTTAACTGTCCCACACTCAATCTCTACTCCAGACTCTAAAGTCTTATCAGCAGCCCCAAAAGTCATATCTTGAGCACCAATAAGAGAGGATAAGTTTAACTCATCATTCTTTAAAAAATTAGCATCTGCCTTATGAATTAAGAGCTGTGCTCCCGTCTCTGTTAATATCTTCTTATTAGCTGCAATATGGTCAATATGACCATGGGTATTAACTACATATCTTAAATTCAAACCATGATTCTCTAATACTGTTAATATCTTTTCAGCTGAACCGCCAGGATCGATTACCAAAGCACCACCACTATCTTCATCGGCTACAATATATGAATTAGCTCCCATCTCCCCTACAACTAATTTTTCTATAAACATTACTACTTTCCTCCCTAAATCTTCTAAAGTATCATTTTCCTAGCAATCAAAACTTGATCCAGATATAAATTCTACCTAAGTCAAGTTAAAGTTCAACCATATCTGTCAGTTTAAATTCTAACTCCTGTTTGTGATAACTTTGTGAACAAAATTTAAAGATTAGATAATATTTTATATTTTAACTTGGATTAGCTCTTCTCACCTTTAAGACCCCATCAACAAACTCCAATTTATCTATAATTTTGTTCATATGCTCTAAACTGCTAATATGAACCCCTAAATTAATATGAGCTATACCATCATCACTGGTTCTAGCATCAACACCTGTAATATTAACTCCTTCTTCCGAAATTGCTTTAGTTACATCATTTAATAGTGAATGTTTATCTAAAGCTTCAACCTCTAATTCTACTTGATAAGAATTATCCTCATCTACATACCACTCTACATCAATAGTTCTCTCTTCTTCTGATTCTTTTAAGCTCCTAAAATTAGGACAGTCTTTCCTGTGAATTGAAACTCCTCGCCCCCTAGTAATATAACCCCCAATTTCATCACCCGGTACTGGATTACAGCATTTAGCAATCCGGACTAATAGGTCATCCATACCCTTAACTTTAACACCTTGATTACTAGACGAATCTTTTTGTACCTTATGCTTTTTGCGTAACTTTTGTATTTCTTTCTGGGGTGATTTTTCTTCCTCTTTAGTTTCAGGTTCTAACTCATGAACTACTTTTTTAACTGATACTTTATCATAGCCCATTGCTGAATAAAGCCCTTCGATATTTGAAACACCCATATTAGGAGCAATCTCTTTTAATTTTTTCTCTTTCTCATCTTCGCTAAGATTAATATTACGTTTCTTTAACTCTTTTTCTAATATTTCTTTTCCCCGCTCAGCAACTTCTTCTTTTCTTTGATGCTTAAACCAACGCTTAATCTTACTTTTAGCCTTTGAAGTCTGTACAAAATCCAACCAATCGCGACTCGGTCCGCTTTCAGCATTAGTTAAAATCTCAATTATATCACCATTCTGAATCCTATACTCTAAGGGAACCATATTCTCATTTGCTTTAGCTCCAATACAATTATGACCTACTTCAGTATGAATATCATAAGCAAAATCAACAGGAGTTGAATCTTTAGGCAGCGAAACTACATCCCCTTCAGGAGTAAAGGCAAAAACTTCATCTTCAAAGAGATCAACTTTTAATGTTTCCATAAATTCTTCAGCATCTGTTAGGTCACGCTGCCATTCTAATAATTGACGCAGCCATGAAATCTTTTCTTCAAACTTCTCATCTTGAGGCTTACCATCTTTATAACGCCAATGGGCTGCAATACCATACTCTGCTGTACGATGCATCTCCCAAGTTCTAATCTGAATCTCTAATGTTTCACCTTGTGATGTGACTACAGTAGTATGCAGTGATTGATACATATTCGATTTCGGCATTGCAATATAATCCTTAATTCTGCCCGGCATTGGAGACCATAAATCATGAATAGTACCTAAGACTTCATAACATTCCTTAACTGTATCAACAATTACCCGTAAAGCTGTTAAATCATATATCTCATCAAAGCGTTTATTCTTATTAACCATCTTCTGATAGATACTGTATAAATGCTTAGGTCGTCCATAAATCTTAGCTTCAATATCAATCTTATCTAACTCTTTGCTTAACTTTTGATTAACCTCTTCTATATAAGCTTCTCGCTCAGTTCGATCCTTATCCACCTTATTGGACAACTCTTTATATTTTTCTGGTTCTAAATAGCGAAAACTCAAATCTTCTAACTCCCATTTTAACTGCGAAATTCCTAAACGGTGAGCTAAAGGAGCATAAATTTCAATTGTTTCTGTTGCTTTTCTCTTCTGCTTCTCTTCTCTTAAATAATTAAGTGTTCGCATATTATGCAGCCGATCCACTAGCTTAATTAAAACAACTCTAATATCTTTTGCCATAGCTAAAAACATTTTACGTAGACTCTCGGCTTGGTGTTCTTCTTTACTTTCAAAATCCATCTTATTTAATTTAGTGACACCATTGACCAATACTCCAATTTCAGAACCAAACTTCTCACGAATATCACCTAATGTTGCCCCTGTATCTTCTACTGTATCATGTAATAACGCAGCAACAATTGAAGTGATATCTAGCTTAAATTCAGCCATTAAGCGTGCCACATTAAGTGGATGGCTAACAAAAGGTTCACCAGAAATACGCTCTTGACCTTCATGACATTCTTGAGCATAATAATAAGCCTCTTTAACTAACTCTATATCTGGTTCATCCATATATGACTTTATTTCAGTTAATAGTTCAGTTAATAATTTATCTAAAAACATAATTACTCGACCTCCTCTATTACATAGAGTTGGCCTTCTAAGGTAGACAACCCTATTCAATAATTAAAGAAAATACATCTTGCCCTTCTAACTGTTCACGACCGTTTAAAAAGTCTAACTCCATTAAGAATGCAACTTCTACAATATTGCCGCCAATCTCTTCTACCATTTCTACAGTAGCATTTACTGTACCACCAGTGGCTAATAAATCATCGACAATCAATACCTTCTGTCCTTCTTCGATTGCATCTTTATGCATCTCTAAGACACTACTTCCATATTCTAAATCATATTCATTCTTTACCTTATCACCAGGTAACTTACCTTCTTTTCTAACTGGAACAAATCCTTTATTTAGCTTAATAGCTAATGGAGCTCCTACTAAAAAACCTCGTGCTTCAATACCTACCACTAAATCTATATCCTGTTCCTCATAGCGTTGGGCTAACCTATCAATTGCCTCTTGAAAAGCATCTCCATCCTTTAATAAAGTAGTAATATCTTTAAATTTAATACCTTCCTTGGGAAAATCAGAAATAGTTCTAATCTTATCTGCTAAGTTCAATATTCTCCTCTCCTTTCAAAGTTATTAAGTAAATTTCAGCAATAGATTTTAATATTTCACGCTTTTCTTGTTTAATTAATTCTTCTAAATAAGAGAATACTTCTTCTAGGACAACATATTTATTATAACGTATTAAAGCAGATAAATCTAATTTTTGCTCTGATTTATCTGCTAATTTTTACTCATTAATACTTAACGGAGTCTTAATTCCCCTAATCTTTAATTGCAGTTTCTTTCTACCTCGCCAACAATTTATTTCGGGGCTAAAAAGTAAAGAAATATCTTTGTTTTTAAGGTCTAACTTTCTTTTAACTTCTTTTTGGCTAAAAGCAATCCCATCAATTCTTGATTTGCCATCTTGAGCAGTTAGTTTTAGATGGTCTTTATTATTACCTACTAATTTATAATCACTAATCTTAATCCCTTCCACCATTAATTTTGGACTAGGATTAGCATAGCCAAAAGGTGCTAAAGAATCTAACTCCTCAATCAAAGCAAAGGAAATCTCTGCTAAATCTACTCTGACATCCACCTTTCTGTGCCGTAAGAGATCACTTTTTTGCAATCTTTTATGCGCATATTGATTTAAACACTCCTGTAGCAAAGCGATATTATCTTCTCTAACTGATAGCCCAGCTGCCTGTTCATGACCTCCAAATGATTCTAAGATTTCTTCTTGGGCTAAGAGAGCATCATGAATATTAAAACCGCTAATACTCCTTGCTGATCCTTTGCCAACCCCTTCTTCAATTGCAATCAAGACTATAGGACGATGATACTTCTCATTTAAATCAGAAGCAACATTACCAATAACACCTGAATGCCAATCTGGTGATGCTAAGACCAAAACCCACTCTTTTTCTAAGTCTCGCTGTTTAATTAAAGACTCAGCCTCTTCCTGCATCTCTTGACTTAACTGCTGACGTCTATCATTTAAATCATCTAACTTTTGTGCCGTATCCCCTGCTTGCTGATAGCTACTGCTCAATAAGAGCTCAACACCTAACTCTGGAGAACCTAATCTGCCACAGGCATTAATTCGCGGTGCCATGCCAAAGCCTATATGACCAGTAGAGACCTCTTTATCCAAACATCCTGCTACCTCTGCTAAAGCAAATAATCCCGGCTGTTCTTTACTTAAATTACTCAACTGCTCTAATCCTACATTAGCTATAATTCTATTCTCATCTCGCAAAGGTACAATATCAGCTATGACACCTAAGGTAACTAATCCTAAATACTCTTGTGCGGCAGGCATGCTAGCCCCCTGCTTCAATTCTAATGCCTGAACTAATTTAAAAGCAACTGCCACTCCCGCTAACTCAGCACAGGGATAAGTAGAGTCCTTTCGTTTAGGATTGATAACTGCTTCTGCATTAGGTAGTTGAGGCGGCACGGTATGGTGATCTGTTATAATTATATCTAAGTCTAATTCATTAACTAATGCAATCTCCTCATGACCTTTAATACCACAATCTACAGTAATCACTAAATCTGTCTCTTCTTGGGCCAAAGTTCTAAGGGCAGACTTATTTAACCCATATCCTTCTGTTAGCCGGTTAGGAATATAAAAGTCTACCTCGCCTCCCTGCCCTTGTAAATAGTCCATCAATAGAGCAGTACTAGTAATTCCATCCACATCATAATCACCATAGATAACTATCTTTTCTCCCTTATCCACTGCTCTTTTAATCCGGTTAACTGCCTTTTTCATATCCTGCAGAGAGTAAGGATCATGCATCTTATCAAGTCTGCAGTCTAAAAAATCTCTCACTTGGGTTGCATTATCATAACCTCTATTAGCTAATATTCTTGCGGTAATAGAACTAATATCTAACTCAGTTACTAAATTAGTAACTACTCTTTCTTCTGCTTCTCGTAACTCCCAAATCTCTTCTTCCATAATCATCCCCCATTATCTTCTCCAAAATCCTAAATTTAAAACCTGCCTGACTTTAAAATTGCAATTACTAACCAGAGACCAAAAATAACTGCCAGTGAATAACCGGTCAAACCAATTATTGGGTAGTCTAAAAATAGAGGTCCTTTGTTACTCAACATAATTAATGAAGAACCAATTATTAAAGAAGCTACAATCAAAGCCATCGCAAGGCGATTAGTAATAATATCTAACTTAGAAATAAGCCGATTAAGACCGCTGTGTTTTAAATTAATCATTAAATCTTCATTCTTTAAGAGGCTAATAATATACTGCACTTCATCTGGCAGATCAGAGAGAGTAGAAAAGAGATTTCGACTACTGCTGAAAAAATCAATTAACAGCCGTTTTGGATTTAACTTTGCTTTAATCAATTTCGACATAAAGGGTTTAGATTCTGCAACAGTATCAAACTTAGGATCAATCTTAGAAATAATTCCTTCAATAGTCACTAATGATTTCCCCAAAAGAATAAAATTAAAGGGCAGCTTTATCTCATACTCAAAAGCAAGGTTAAAGAGGCGGTTGACTAAAGGACCTAATTCTACCTGCTCTAAAGTAGTCCCATAATAATCATCGACTAATTTATATAAGTCTCTTTTCAAAGCTTTTTTATCTATCTCCTGAGTTACTATCCCTAATTTTAATAACTCATCAACAGCCAAATCCATCTCCTGCTGCAGCAAAGCCATAAATAGAGTAGCAGCTATCTCTCTATCTCGTTGACTAATTTGCCCAATTAAACCAAAGTCTATTAATCCTAATTTATTATCCTGGGTAATTATTATATTACCAGGATGTGGGTCACCATGAAAACAGCCGTCTAATAAGATCTGCTTCATAAAAGAATTGAATATCGTCTCAGCAATCTCATGGCGATTCACATCTTCAGATAGCTTATTAATACTAACTCCATCAATATATTCCATCACTAATACCTTCTGTGTAATAAACTCCCAATATAGATCAGCTACTTTGACTGTATCATCTTCAGCAAAATTATTCTTAAATTTAACTGAATTACGGGCTTCATTTCTATAATCTAGCTCTTTTTTGATCAGCTCAGAAAAATTATCCATCACTTCCACAGGGCTGATAAAGAGATCAGCAAAGACTCTTCTTTCTAACATCCCCGCTAAATCTGTCATGATTTCTAAATCAGCATGCACCTTCTTTTCAATTTCTGGACGCTGTACTTTAACTACAACTTCAGTTCCATCATCTAAGATCGCTCTATGGACTTGTCCAATCGAAGCAGAGGCTAAAGGCTCAGGCGAGAACTCCTGAAAGAGGTCTTGATAGTCACTCTCTAGATTATCCTCTAATTGTTCAATTACTGCTTCAAGACTGATTGGAGGTGCTTGGTCTTGTAGTTTTTCTAACTCTAGAATATAGTCCTGTGGTAATAGGTCCGGTCTAGTACTCAATAACTGCCCTAACTTAATAAAGGTCGGACCCAATTCTTCTAAAACTTGACGCAATCTTTTAGCTTTACTAGCCTCAGGCGGCGCAGTATCTAAAGTCTTAATTCTTTTACTCAGTGGTACAAACTGATATAAATCTAGCTCACCTATTAAATAACCAAAGCCGTGTTTTAATAAGATCTCTACTATCTCTCTATAGCGCTTCAGATGTTGATATTTTTTAGTCAATCCTTTAAACAACATCTACTCCACCACCCTAAAATATAATTACTACTAACCATCCTGTCATGATTAAAGATACTATAAAAGATATAAAAGTACCGCCAAAACTTCCTAGAACAGTACCTGTTCCTACTTTAAAGGATTTCTGGATACCCTTTCCTGTAAACAATTCTAAAAGAACTGCCCCTAAGACTGGACCAATGAAAATACCAATGGGCGGAAATAAAAGACTACCTAGTAATGCTCCCCCAATCGCACCCAAAATCCCATACTTACTACCACCAAATTTCTTGGTAGTTAGAGCACTGAATAGGTACTCACTTAACTCTGCTCCCAGGCTTAATAAGATTAATATGATAATTAATTTAATACTAACTACTGAAAAATCAGTTACTAGACCATTGATTAAAGCTGCCAGAACAATTAAAGGGGTTCCAGGAAAGACTGGTACTAAAGTCCCTAAAACCCCTAAGATTGCTATAAAAATTACTACTATATTAACTATCACTGTCTACTCCCTCAATACTATCATCTTTTAAATCTGCAATCTCTTTTTCTAATGCCTTAACCTGCAGTTCTAGTCTATCTACTTGCCCCTTTAAATTCTTTACCTCTTCTTGATTGCTAACCCCTGTCTTTTCAAACTCATTCTTTATTTCTCTCTTAAGCTTAGACTTCAGCTCTTCTCGCTGCGTCTTAGCTTTCTCAACCATATTATCAATTAACTCTTCGGCTTCTTGCTTGCTGACTGATCCTTCTTCTACTAACTTACCTACCATCTCTTCAATCTTCTCTTTAGTCAAGAATACTGCTCCTAGACCAGTTGCCAACATATCTTTAAATACATTCATCATAACTATCGCTCCCCTCTTTTAATAAGTCATTAGTAAATAGTAATCAGTAATGAGCTAAAAACATAAAATCTTCTCTGGCTTTTTCTGTTATTTACTATTTTTTTGCTTCACTGATTACTCATCCTCCGGGTTTTGTTTCACAAAACCCTTCGTGTAACCCATTTCGCTCTACTTATAGCATATTAACTGCATAATCTATATACAGTGTTTTTTGCTTATTGCCTACTTGCCACTGATCACTGCTTTTCCTACTTCCTACTTTCTACTCTTCACTCTTCACTCATTACTGCTTTTCCTAATAAGATAGACCCTAGTCTATATAAATTAACTAGGGCCCACAATTATATTATATCTTAATTTCTTTCCTTTCATTCCATTCAACTAAAATCGGACTAGCTACAAAAATGGAAGAATAAGTTCCTGATAACATACCTATTAAGAGTGCAACCATAAAGGTCTGAATCGTGGTTCCACCTAAAATCAAGATTGCTAAGATAGGTAATAATGTAGTAGCCGAAGTATTAATTGACCGCGGTAAGGTATCTAATAAAGCTTGATTAGTTAAGCCTTCAAAAGTATCCTTTTTTGAATAATGCATCTTCTCTCTAATGCGGTCAAAAATAACGATAGTATCATTAATTGAATAACCAACAATGGTTAATAAAGCAGCAATAAAAGGACTATTAAGTTCAAAACCTAAAATTGCAAAGGCACCTAAAACGATTAATACATCATGTAATAAAGCCATAATAGCTGCCATAGCAAAACGAAATTCAAAACGCACACTAATATAAATCACAATTCCTATTGCTGCAATAATTAAAGCTTTTAAAGCATTAGCCTTTAATTCTTGACCAATCGTTGGTCCTACTGCAGAAGTTCTCAGCATCTCAGCCGAGGAATATTTCTCTTCAATATTTTCTTGAATCTTTACAATCTGATCTTGACTTAATTTTCGCGTCTTAAACTGTACTCCATTGTTCCCTGTCTGCTGGACTACACTATCTTTACTAATTCCTGATTGGGATAAAATCTCCCTTATCTCAGAATTAGGTACTTGCTGCTCAAAGCTAAACTGCATAATTGTACCACCAGTAAAATCAATCCCTAAATTAAGACCTTGAAATGCTATTGCACCAATTCCAACCACCAATAAGATACCTGAAATAATAAACCATAATTTCCTTTTTGCGATTATATTCACTTCCATTACCTCCTTGACCAGCCGAGCAGAGAATTTTTCTTTAACATATCTGTACTATCTAAAACAATATTAAGTAACATTCTTGTTACCACAATTGCAGTGAACATACTTGTTAAAATACCGATTCCTAAAGTAATTGCGAAACCTTTAATCGTACCTGTCCCAAAATAAGCTAAAACTATAACAGTAATTAGGGTAGTTATGTTTGAGTCTAAAATAGTTCTAAAAGCACGTTGAAAGCCTGATTCTACTGATGCCTTTAACGTCTTACCCTGCTGATATTCATACTTGATTCTTTCAAAAATAATAACATTAGCATCAACAGCCATCCCAATCGATAGAATCAAACCTGCAATACCAGGTAGAGTTAAAGTTGCATTTAAACCCGAGAGTACTCCTAAGACGATTACTGAATAAAAAGCTAAAGCAACTGCAGCTAATGCTCCTGGTAATCTATAGGCTAAAATCATAAAGATAACAATTAATATCAAACCAATAATTCCTGCTTGCACACTCTTATTAATTGAAATCTCACCTAAAATTGGTCCTACAGTTCTATTTTCAACTACCTCTACTGGCACAGGTAAAGCACCAGATCTAATCTGAAGAGCAATGTTTTGAGCTTCCTCAACACTTTCAAAGCCAGTTATTCTAGCCTTAGAACGATTAATTTCTTCTTCTACTTGTGGATTAGTCAATTGTTCATCATCTAAATGAATACCTACTCTCTTACCGATATTATTTCTAGTGATTTCAGCAAAGCTACTCTGTCCTGCACTAGTTAATTCTAATACAACGATTGGCCGATTAAACTGAGAACCAAAACCTGCTTCTGCCGTCTTTACTTTATCACCAGTCATTAAGACATCTCCATCTTCATTCTTAAACTTCAACTGTGCTGTTCTACCAATTGTTTGAATTGCTTCATTAGGATTCTCAACCCCTGGCAGTTCAACTATAATTCTTCTTTCACCCTGTAATTGAATCACTGGCTCAGTCAATCCCATACCATTAACTCTTCTTTTAATTACACTCTTAACTCGCTGCATGGCATCATCATCAACCTCTGTTTTATCAGTATCCTGAGCCTCTAGAACCACATGAGTTCCACCCTGTAAATCAAGACCTAAATTGATACTTTCATTTAGTGGATATAGAAAGTAAGCTGCTACTATTAATAAGACTGCAATACTAGCTAACTTCAAAATTCTTTTCTGCTTCCAAGTCATAACTTGTCTCCTTTCTCTGACACCATAAATAATAATAATTATGTTTACCATTTTTAATTATACTTTACCATTACTTAAATTTCAAGATAGATAATGATTTTCCTTTAAGATCTAAGAATTAATTTAACTTTTTCTTACAAAAAATAAAATGGCTCCCTGAGCAGGACTTGAACCTGCGACAAAGTGGTTAACAGCCACTCGCTCTACCAACTGAGCTATCAGGGAACATTAATCTAAAAACTAAATTTTTACATGTAAAATATTATCATAAGATTAATTTCCTGTCAAGATATTTTTATAAATCTCTTTTACAAAAATACCAGTCTTTACATTGATACCCTGATTCTAATCTCTTCTTCGCCTCCTCAGTCGTTCTAGGAGCAGGCACAATAACACTATCTCCTGGCTGCCAATTTGCAGGAGTAGATTATATAATGCTCACTACCCACTCTATGCAATTAATTTGAGTCTTATGATAAGAATCTTACTTTGCTGCAGCACTACCCAACTCAGGATAACTCGGGTTTTCCAACACTCTCATACCAGTTAAAGGCCAATAGACCCAAAAGGCCTTACCCTTAATCTGGTCATAAGGAACATAGCCTACTACTTCAATCCTTCTACTATCAGAACTATGGTTTCTATTATCACCTAAGACTAAAACATGTTCTTCAGGAACATGATAAGGACCAGCGGTATTATGAGTTTTATAATTATCTTTTTCAGGCAGATAGTATTCATATTTATGGGTTTCAATATAGTCTTCTTTAATATAGTCTTCTTTTATCTCCTCCCCATTAACATACAGACTGCCTCCTATTATCTCAACTTTATCTCCTGGCAGACCAACTACTCTCTTAATATAATCTCTTGCGTCTTCTTCAGGCTTTAAAACTACTATATCTCCTCGTTTAGGTTGTTGAAAGTAATAAATAAACTTATTAACAAACAGCCTTTCTCCATTATGAAGAGTTGGAGCCATAGAAGAACCAGAGACTACAAAAGATTGTACTATAAAGGTGATTATAAAAAATGCTAGAACTCCTGCTATTAATAATGATTCAATAAACTCCTTAATAAATTCTTTTGTAAATAGCCCTAAAAAACCATTATCCTTACTCAAGGTTTTCTTCCCCCTAATTATTTACTTATTTTCTTCTTCTGTCTCTATATCTCCTTGCTGTAAGCGGCCAATAGACTGTCGAGTGATTTTAATCTCTACATCTGAAGCTACCTTTAATTTTAAATCATCACCATTTATATCTGTTATCTCTCCTTTGATACCGCCTATAGTAACTATTTCATCTCCAACTCCTAACTCTGATAACATATCATTTCTCTCCGCTTGTCTCTGTTTTTGTGGTCTAATGACCAAAAACCAAAAGATGCCAAAAACAACTACTATCGGTAATACAGTTCCTAAAATACTTGACATATCTAATTCCCCCTTTTAAAATTATCTTTCCACGCCATACTTATCATAAAACTGTTTACGATACTCTAAAAAGTTACCTACCTTAATTGCTTCTCTAATCTTGTGGATAATTTCTAACATAAAATAGAGATTATGATAGGTAGTCAACCTTAAACCTAAAATTTCATTACGTTTAATTAAATGTCTAATATAAGCACGGCTATAATTTTGACAGACATAACAGTCACATTCATGGTCTAGTGGTGTAAAGTCCTTCTTATATGTAGCATTTCTAACAGTGATGCGTCCTTGACTAGTAAATACAGCTCCATTTCTAGCTACCCGGGTAGGAAAGACACAATCAAACATATCTACACCTCTCATGATTCCTTCAAATAGATCTATTGGTGTTCCTACCCCCATCAGATAACGCGGCTTATCTTGAGGTAATAAATCAGGTGCATAGTCTAGAACATCTAACATCTCTTCTGTCTCTTCTCCTACACTTAAACCGCCAATCGCATAACCAGGTAGGTCAAATTCAGTAATCTCTTGAGCACTTCTTTCTCTTAAATCGCGGTGCATACCGCCCTGCATAATACCAAATAAGGCTTGATCATCTCTTTTATGAGCTTCAATTGACCTTTCTAGCCATCTAGTTGTTCTTGCTACTGCTTCTGCAACATATTCTTTTTCAGCAGGATAAGGTGCACACTCATCAAAAGCCATAATAATATCTGCACCTAAACTATTTTGAATCTCTATAGCCTTTTCAGGACTAATAAAATGTTTAGAACCGTCAAGATGGGACTGAAAAGTAACCCCCTTTTCTGTAATCTCATTACTATCACTTAAGCTATAGACCTGAAAACCTCCACTATCAGTTAAAATAGGTCGCTCCCAATTCATAAACTGATGTAGACCTCCTGCCTCCTCAATCAGTTCATGTCCTGGTCTAAGATATAAATGATAGGTATTACTCAATATTATTTCAGAGCCCACCTCTTTTAATTCTTCCGGACTCATACTCTTAACCGTTGCCTTAGTCCCCACAGGCATAAAGATCGGCGTTTTAATCTTACCATGGGGCGTACTAAATTCACCTAAGCGCGCCTTAGTCTCTGAACATTCTTGTTGTAATATATATTCAAATGACACTTTATCTCCTCCATTTTTTAGTTTACAGTAATCTAGACTTGATTTGATCTTTTTATTTTTTGACTTTAACTGTCAATTGTAAACTGTTAACTGCTAACTATATCAAAAGCATTCCATCTCCAAAACTATAAAATCTATACTCTTCATCGACAGCATGTTGATAAGCTTCCATTGTTCTTTCTCGACCTACCAAAGCACTTACTAACATAATCAAAGTGGACTCAGGGAGATGAAAATTAGTAATCAATGCATCTATACCTTTAAATTCATAACCAGGATAGATAAAGATATCTGTCCAGCCCTTCTCTGCTTGTAATCGACCATCTTCAGCGGCTACAGTCTCTAAAGTCCGAGTAGTAGTAGTTCCAACAGCAAACACCTTATTACCTTCTTCTTTAGTCCTATTAATTGCTTTAGCAGCTTTGGGCGAGACTTCATAGTATTCTGCATGCATATCATGCTCTTCAATATCATCTACTTTAACAGGTCGAAAGGTTCCTAAACCTACATGCAGGGTAATATCAACAATATTAACACCTTTCTCCTCTAATCGCTCTAATAGACGGTCAGTAAAATGCAGACCTGCTGTAGGGGCTGCTGCTGCACCTCTCTTTTCAGCATAAACAGTCTGATATTTATCAGGTTCATCTAACTCACGGGTAATATAAGGCGGCAGAGGCATATTACCTAACTCATCTAAAATCTCTTCAAAGATACCATCATATTCAAACTCTACAACTCGCCCTCCAAAATCAGTGATATCTTTAACTTTAGCCTCTAACTTAGACTTACCAAAAACAATAGTTGTATCTACCTTTACTTTACCATTGGCCTTAACCAATACTTCCCAAGTATCAAGTTCCTTCTGATTCAATAATAAGACTTCTACTTTACCACCTGTCTGCTTTTTTTTACCAAATAAACGGGCAGGAATTACCTTAGTATTATTTCTAACCAATGTATCTCCTGCACTAAAGTATTCTACTATATCTTTAAAGACTCTATCTTCAAGTATGCCTTCTT
>JAWOFC010000150.1:0-3986 GCA_046482455.1 Halanaerobacter sp.
CACCTCCAAATCTTAATTTTGATTTGGGGGTGGAGGTTCACAATTTGATAATTATTATGTATTAAAAAAATGTACTAATTTTTTAAAGGTTATGGTCTTTAGGTTTTAATCTTTTCTCTCTTTACTCATCACTGCTTTTTCTCTTTCTTTACTTCTTACTCTTTACTAAGAACTAAATGGGCGGTAGCCCATTTTTAATTTTTGTAATGAATTTTTTGTAATTGATTGGTTAATATAATAATAAAATAATAGAGACGTAAAATTTATTATTTTTAAGGGAGGGATTATTATTCAATATTCTGGTTTAGAATTTAATGAATCTAAAGAGTTTAAAGAGCCTAAATTAGAAGAGAAGATCGAAGAAGCAAAATTAGAATGGCGAGAAGCCCGAGAATACTTTGATTTAGTCTCCGACCCCGAGCTAGTCGATTATGCGATCTATTTATTGGAAGCAGCAGAAAGAAAGTACGAATATTTATTAAAAATGAAGCAACAAGAAAGAGAATAATGGTGAAATAATAACAAAATTAGCCAAAAAGTCTGAAAATTAAAACTTAATAGAAATAGGGAGGAATTTCTGGTATAGTACAGAAAGTAGTATGTAGTGACGTAATAAGCTAAATCATAAGTATATAAGACAAATTATAAGTATTTTCTCTACGAGGTCACTTTAAAACCTTATTATGTGAAAGGAGGAACATAGATGGGAAGTTTAACTGAAGTTAGATGGCACGGTCGTGGTGGACAAGGTGGAAAGACTGCTTCTATTTTATTAGGCAAGGTTGCTGCTAAAAGTGGAAAGAATATTCAAGCTTTTCCTGAGTATGGACCAGAAAGAATGGGGGCTCCTATTTTAGCCTATAATAGGATTTCTGAAGATGAGATTACTCTCCATTGTCAAGTAACAGAACCTAGTATTGTAGCAGTATTAGACCCTACACTATTAGATGTTGTTGATGTAACGGACGGTGTTCCTGCAGATGGTACAATTGTTGTGAATAGTGAAGAAGATGCTGAAACTGTAAAGGATAAATTAGACTTTGAAGGTACTATTTGGACAGTAGATGCTTATGGAGTGGCAGAAAAAGAGATTGGAAAGCCATTTCCTAATACTCCAATGTTAGGTGCTTTAATCAAAGCAACTACATTGATTGAATTTGACAAGTTTATTGATGGCATGGAGACGGAATTAGAGAAAAAATTTGCTCATAAGCCTGAGGTAATTGATAAGAACTTGGCTGCTATTAAGAGAGCCTATCAGGAGGTGGCTAATTAATGGTTAAACCTGGAGATGGATATAAAGATATTCCTGAAGGTGGATTAATCTTAGAATCTGGGAATGCTAAGAGATATGAGACTGGCGGTTGGAGAACTCAGCGACCGATTATTGACCTCGATACATGTATTAATTGTTTTAGATGTTGGGCCTTTTGTCCTGACTCTTCTATTGAGACTGAAGATGAAGAAATTATTGGTGTTGATTATGACCATTGTAAAGGGTGCGGTGTTTGTGCACATGAATGTCCAGTAGATGCTATTGCTATGGAAGAAGAATAATGCAAAGACTTGAAAGGAGGAAATAATATGTCGGAACAAGTTGCCTTAACTGGTAATGAGGTGATGTCTCAAGCAATGAGACAGATTAATCCAGATGTTGTTGCTGCTTATCCAATTACTCCTCAAACTGCAATTGTACAGACTTTTTCTCAATTTGTAAATGATGGAGATGTAGATACTGAATTTGTGCCTACTGAAAGCGAACATAGTGCTATGAGTGCAACTGTAGGTGCTTCTGCTTCTGGTGCTAGAGCTATGACTGCTACAGCAGCTAATGGTTTAGCATTAATGTGGGAGGTGCTCTATATTGCCTCTGGTACTAGATTACCAATTGTAATGCCTGTAGTTAATCGAGCTTTAAGTGGACCAATTAATATCCATTGTGATCATAGTGATGCGATGGGTGCTCGTGATGCAGGGTGGATTCAATTATTTGCAGAAAATGCTCAAGAAGCTTATGATAATGCTATTCAAGCTGTTAGAATTTCTGAAAATAAGGATGTAATGTTACCTACGATGGTGAATATGGATGGATTTATTATCAGCCATGCTGTAGAAAATCTTGAACTATTAGCTGATGAAGATGTGCAGGATTTTGTAGGGCAGTATCATGCTGAGAATCCTTTACTTGATTCTAAAAATCCAATTACTGTGGGACCATTAGATTTACAAGACTTTTATTTTGAGCATAAAAAGCAGCAAGCTGTAGCTGCAGAAAATGTTAAAGATGTTGTTTTAGAAGTTGCTGACGAGTATGCAGAGTTAACTGGTCGAGAGTATGGACTATTCGAAGAATATAAATTAGATGATGCTGAGGTTGCAGTAGTTGCTTTAGGTTCTACTACAGGTACTGCAAAGGCGGCTATAGATAATTTAAGAGAGGATGGAGTAAAAGCTGGTCTATTAAAGATCAGATTGTATCGTCCTTTCCCAGCCGAAGAGATTGCTGATGTTTTGACTGATCTTGAGGCAGTGGCTGTGATGGATCGTGCTGAAACATTCTCTACGACTGGTGGACCTTTGTTTGCAGATATAAGAGCTGCTCTTTATGATATTAAATCTGATGTAGAAACAGTTAATTATATTTATGGTCTAGGTGGTAGAGATATTAAAGTAGCAGAAATTGAGTCTATATATAAAGAATTAATAGAGATTGTTGAGACAGGTAATGTTGAAGAGCGAGTACAACATATTGGTGTAAGAGAATAGGAGGTGGCAAAGGATGAGTTTAAAAGATATAGCTAAAGGTGAAGATCGCTTAAGTGGTGGACATAGATTATGTTCTGGTTGTGGGGCAGGAACTGTAACAAGATTGATTATGAATGCTAGTGATAATCCAGCTGTTGTTGGTTCAGCAACTGGTTGTTTAGAGGTTTCTACTACTATCTATCCTTATACTGCTTGGGAAGATTCCTTTATCCATAATGCATTTGAAAATGTAGCTGCTACAGTGAGTGGTTCTGAAGCTGCTTATCGTTCTCTAAAAAAACAGGGTAAGTTAGATGAAGCGGATGAAGAAAAAGATTTTATTGCTTTTGGTGGAGATGGTGGAACATACGATATTGGTTTCCAATCTCTGTCAGGTGCTTTAGAACGCGGTCATGATATGGTATATGTCTGCTATGATAATGGAGCTTATATGAACACAGGTATTCAACGTTCTAGTGCAACGCCTAAAGGAGCAAGTACGACTACTTCTCCAGCTGGGGAAGAAGTACCGGGTAAAGAGCAGTATCGCAAAGAGATGACAGATATTATAGCTGCTCATGGAATTCCTTATGTTGCTCAAGCTTCACCCTTTAAGCCTAATGACCTAGTTAAAAAAGCTAAGAAAGCTTTCGCAGTAGATGGACCAGCCTTTATTAATGTTTTAGCTACTTGTCCACGGGGATGGAGAAGTAAGACAGAAGAGAGTATCGAATTGACTAAAGTTGCTGCTGATACTTGCTTCTGGCCGTTATTTGAGGTAGAAGAAGGGGAATGGAAGTTGAATTATAAGCCAAAAGAGAAGAAGCCAATTACTGATTGGTTAGAAAGACAGGGTAGATTTAAGCATTTATTTAAGCCGAAGAATAAACATGTGATTGAAGAGATTCAAGAACATGTTGATAAGAGATGGTCACAGATCTTAAAAAGATGTGGGGAAGAAGAATAAAAAAATAAGTAGTAAAAAAGCTACCCTGATATTAGGGTAGCTTTTTTACTACTTATAGTAATGAGTAACAAGTAATGAGTAGAAAGTAGGCAATAAGCAAAAAACACTGTGTATAGATTACGCAGTTAATATGCTCTAAGTAGAGAGAAGTGGGTTACACGGAGAGTTTTCTGTAGTTTAGAAAACTCGGAGGAAGAGAAAAAAATAAAATTTGGATTTAAAACTAAGTGAAAAATCTGTTATTGGTAAGTTATTAAATCTAGATCTTTTGTCG
>JAWOFC010000123.1:0-6374 GCA_046482455.1 Halanaerobacter sp.
TCTTCACTCTTTACTCTTCACTCTTTACTCTCTACTCTTTACTCTTCACTCTTTACTCTTTACTGTTTTTCCTCTTCCTCCGAGTTTTCTAAACTACAGAAAACTCTCCGTGTAACCCACTTCTCTCTACTTATAGCATATTAACTGCGTAATCTATATACAGTGTTTTTGGGCTTATTGCCTACTTTCTACTGATCACTCTTTACTTTTTACTGCTTTCTTTTTACTGATCACTGCTTACTATTTTCTGCTTTATTCTTTTAGCTGATTACTACTTACTCATCACTACTAACTGCTTTTAACCATCCTTTCTCCCGCGCTTCCTCATTCAAGCTCATAATCTGTCCCCGAGCTATCTTCATAGCATCACTAATTTCCTCCCCAATAAACCAGACTTGGCCCTCAGGATACCTAGCCGAACGTCCAGAACGTCCTGCCATCTGCACTAGAGTCTGCTCAGTAAAGATAAAGTCCCAATCGGCAAATAAGACCATTACATTTGCCTTATCCACAGTAATCCCCCGTTCCATAATCGTAGTGGAGACTAAGATCGGATACTCACCAGCTGCAAAGGATTCTCTCTTCTCATCACGATTCTTATCGCCGGAGTGACTGCCCTGTACCCAGCTTTGACCATTGACAACCGGAAACTTTGGTTCCAAAAAATCACTCACTAACTCGACTAACTTCTTCGTCGGCACAAACAAAAAGACCTGGGCCAAATCCTCCTCCACCGAAGCAGAGAGCTTAGCCACTATACCCTCAGGCAGCTCCAGTTCCTCACTCTCTTCCCTATAGCCCAATTCTGCCTCAAGCAGCTTAGGTTCCGGCAGCGGATGACCGTGATAACGTGCTGCTAACTTAACGACTGGCAGTCCTGATGACAGCTGTTTCTGTTTTGGAGTAGCCGTCAGATAGATCAACTTCCCTAGCTCCTTTTTAGCCTCCTTAAGAGCCCACTGCAGCATCTTACTCCCATCATAGGGAAAGGCATCCATCTCATCTAAGATAACCAGATCAAAAGCACGATAATAACGCAGTAGTTGATGCGTCGTCGCCACTACTAGCTCAGCCTCCTGATAACGCTCGTTAGTCCCACCGTAAAGAGCTTTAATCTTAACCTCAGGAAAGGCAGCCTTTAATCTCTCGGCTAGCTCAATCACTACATCCTTGCGCGGCACAGCAAATAAGACCTTACCTCCCTGGGCCAAAGTCTCCACAATCACATTAAAACTCACCTCAGTCTTCCCTGCCCCACAGACCGCCCACAGCAGCATCTCCTCCCCCGGCTCCCATAAAAAGTCGACTAACTTTCCTGCAATATCCTGCTGCAGAGGAGTTAGACTAAAGTTTAACTTAAGCTGAATATGCTTAAATTCAGTCTGATGATCACCAGGAATTAAGTACAGCACTCGACAGCCCCGCGCTTCACCCAACAGATCACAGTCCCTACAGTAATAGTCCTTACTATAACAGTAACTACAGTCAATCTCCACTATATTATTACCCCCACAGCGCTGACAGACTAACTGCTCCTCCTCATATCTTACTGCCGGTAGAATTGACAGTTTATTAGCTAGCTCTAACTGCAGCAGAGCCTGGTCTAAATTATCAATTAAGCTGTCATTCTTCCTTACTAACTTTATAATCTCTGTCTTATATAACTTCCGTCCTTGAATTAAATGATAGATCTGATTTAGCTCCTTGCGCGAAGCTAAATTAATCTTAGTTACTTCCCCTGCCCCAATCTTTTCTAAACAGAGCTTGTCCTCTAAATCAAGCTCAACTAATAAGTCTTTTAACTCCTTTTTCTTCTCGTCTAATAGACCGCCCAAACTATCAAAGTTAATAAAAAATTTAAATAGCTCCAAACCCCAGAAACTATCATCAAAATGATGCCATTCTTGCGAACTACCAATCTTTTGAGATATATAATCTGCTCTTAATAAGCTCAATTTAGATGTTAATAGATAAAGCTCCCACTCTTCTTCTAAAATCCCCTGTTCTAGATAGTACTTAGTATCTAACTCCGGAAACTGTGAAATTCCAATCTTATATTTCTTCTTATCACCAACTAAATAGACTATAAATCCTGTCTTATTCATACGCAGTCCTCCTTCTAACTTAAATTTTACCATTATTTTGAAATTAATTCAACTTAAGTCATTTCAAAAAAACAGAATAACCAACCCCTAAAGGTTGGCTAAGTACAGAACTTATATTCTATTATTAAAAGCTATTATCCTGAAATTATAGCTGTTCCAATTTCATGAGTATGCGTCCTCAATTCTTCCTTATTTTCCGCTACAGTCTCTTTAATTACTCGCAGACCATTTTTCATCTCTTCTTGATTTTCTTTCAAATCCTTAATATCCTCTTTCATTTCATCTTGATTCTCTTTCAAACTCCTAATGTCATCTCTCATCTCATCTTGATTCTCTTTCAAATCCTTAATATCCTCTCTCATCTCATCTTGATTCTCTTTCATAACATTCATATCAGTTCTCATCTTTTGTATTTCATTTACAATCAAATCTAGTTTCTCATTTTTAGTCATTAGGTTCCACCTCACTTATTACTATTATAATCAATGAATATCAATTTTCAAAGAGTTAAATTTAACCATTGCAATGATGAGAAAAAACTTTAATTTAATCTATTACCTGATATAATAGTCCTAAGAAGGGGGGATATTATGAATTTTAAAAAAGTCCTATTAGCCACTGATTTTTCAGAATCAGCTAAAGAATTGATCCACTGCATTAAAGATCTGCACCCAACTGGTGTAGAGGAAGTATTTTTAACTCATATTGTTAACACCAATAAGCTATTTAATTTAAAAGATTATAGTGAACAGGAGTCTATTGATAGAGAGAAATTAATCAAGACACGCAATCAGATAGAAACAGGCCTAAAAAATGAAAAGAAGCAGTTCGAAGATTTTAATTTAAAAGTCAAAACTATAGTTACAGCTGGTCCAGTAGCCGATAAGCTAGTCGAAATTGCTAAAGAGAAAGAGATGGATTTAATCTTGATCTCATCTCATTCCAAAGGCTATCTTGAGAACTTTTTATTAGGTAGTACTACATCTGATGTGATTAGAATCAGCCAAGTACCTGTCTTCGTAGAGAGATACAAAGAACTTACAGAGGATAAAATAAAAACCTTCCCTGAGAATAGATTTAATAAGGTCTTATTTCCTACTGATCTCTCTAAAGGAGCAGATAAGGTTTTTCATGAGATTAAGAAAGCAGACCAGATAGTTAAAGAAGTAATCATCCTTTCGATCATAGAAAGAAATATCGGTCAAGAACAATTAGAAAGACTAGTTAACTCACGCAAAGAAAACCTATTAAAATTAAAAGAAGAACTAGAAGAAAAGAATATACAAGTTGAGGCTAGAATCGAAGCAGGTGATGCAGTTGAAAATATCTTAAGCGTTGCCCAAGAAGAAGAAATAACCTCAATTGTAATGCCGACTAAGGGTTCAGGACAGATTGAGGGATTATTAATTGGCAGCACTACACATGAAGTCGTTAGGAAATCTAAAAAACCTATTCTAGTTTTTCCTAGTTAAAATTCAGGGGAGGTTGTTAAATTATG
This sequence comes from Halanaerobacter sp., assembly GCA_046482455.1. Lineage (GTDB taxonomy): Bacteria > Bacillota > Halanaerobiia > Halobacteroidales > Halobacteroidaceae > Halanaerobacter. The sequence continues at coordinate 3,604 of JAWOFC010000123.1, forward strand.
GAGATACAGTTAAAGAATAAAGAAGAGATGAAGAGTATTACTAATGTCTTATTCCCCAATGGGATTGAAGCAACTGAAAAGAATAAATACATAGTAATGGTCTCTTATGCACTGCTTATTTTAGTTTCAGGCTTTTTATTTAACAGTTTTAATGAGATTATTAGCGGACTAATGAAGATTATCACTTCGCGCAGTATCTTAGTCTCTGATTATTTTGTAATTGGCAATTTAGGGGCAGCTTTCTTTAATGCAGGATCGATAATGTTAATCTCAATTGGTATAGCTAAACTGACTAAAGTTAAGATGAACGGCACCGTTATTGCAGCAATTATTACCATAGGAGGCTTTTCTTTTTTTGGTAAGAACCTATATAATATCTGGCCGATTTTTTTAGGGGTCTACCTCTATGCTAAAGTACAAGGAGAAAAATACGGCAGTTTTATCTTAGTAGCTTTATTCGGAACTGCTTTAGGACCCTTAGTCAGTCAGATCAGTTTTGGTTTCGAGTTTTCAATTACCATAGGAGTCTTATTGGGAGTTAGTGTAGGGATTTTAGTTGGCTTCATCTTACCTCCTCTAGCCAATCATTTTGTTAAATTCCACCAAGGTTTTAATATCTACAATATTGGTTTCACTGCAGGTGTGGCAGGTAGTCTATTTATGTCATTTCTGCGCGCTTTTGAATTAGAGACGCCTAGCACCTTTTATGCAGCCGAAGGTTATAATCTACCCTTAGGTATTTACTTATCTCTTTTCTTCGTCTCCATGATTATTATCGGTTACTTATTCAATAATCGAAGTCTACGCGGGTATAAAGAGATTACTAAACATTCAGGACGTTTGGTCTGTGATTTTGTAGGTTTAGCCGGTTTTGGTCTGAGTTTCATTAATATGGGCTTAGTAGGACTCTTAGGTACTGGATATGTTCTTTTAGTCGGTGGTGAAATAAATGGGCCAATTATTGGCGGTATTTTAACTATAGTTGCTTTTGGAGCCTTTGGCAAACACCTTAAGAATATTATTCCTGTGATGCTCGGAGTCTATTTATCAATCACTTTTCTTTTCACATGGGAGATCAACTCTGTAGGGGCCTTATTAACAGCATTATTCGGTACAACCCTAGCTCCTATAGCAGGAGAGTTTGGCTTTAAATATGGTCTCTTAGCTGGGGTCTGCCATACAGTTATTGTGATGCAAACTAGTGTCTTACACGGTGGAGTCAATCTCTATAACAATGGTTTCGCAGGTGGATTAGCAGCTGCTATTTTGGTACCAATCTTAATCGCCTTTAGGCAAGAAGAGCAGGTGAAGACAATCTAATCTAAGTTAGCAAAAGGAGTGAAAAATTATGAATAAAAACAAAAAAACATTCAATTTAACTAATGAATTGATGGGCTATTTTTTCGATTTAGGCATAGAAGATATTCAAATTAAGATAAATAATAATCACGATGACGTAAAAATATCTATCTGGGGTGTGATAGAGGATTTTTCTTTAAAACAGATTGAAGATTTAGAGTTGTCTTTAAATACGCCCCGTGAAACCCAAGTAGAAGGATATTATTTTGAACTGACAGGCAATAGTAGTCATATCCATGAGCTGCCTCTAGTCGGTATGATGACCGATAAAGCAGAGGTTAAGTATGAAGATGATCAGCTCGAAATTACAGTCCAGAGAAGAGACTAAATAAGGCAGCCCTTAAGGGCTGCCCCACTATTTTGACTATTGAGTTAAATAATCTGACAAGACAGGAATTACCTGTTTTTTACGTGATAGCACACCATCTAAATAGACTTCATTATTCTCTACCTCTACAGCAAAGGCATCTTCTACAACCTCAACTGCACTATCGCTCATTAGTAATAGACTGCCTTCCGCTAAGATATCTGTCACCAATAAGATTAAGAAGCTATAGCCATTCTCTGCGACTAACTCCTCAGCTGCTGTTAGGATATCCTCTTTTAAGCCCTCGACTTGCTCAACATCCATCACTTCTACTTGACCAACCCCAACTCTATCTCCAGCAAACTCATACTCCTTATAGTCATTTGTCACTAGCTCTTGAGGGCTTAACTTCTTGACTACCGAACCAGCCTTAAAGATCTTCACTCCATAGTCTTTAATATCTACACCCAACTGCTGCGCTAACATCTCAGCAAACTCCTTATCTGTCTCAGTACAGGTTGGAGAACGAAAGATTACTGTATCAGATAGAATAGCTGAAAGCAGTAATCCCGCCATCTGATCACTAATCTCTACATCATGCTCTTGATAGAGTTTAGTTATAATTGTTGAAGTACAGCCCACCGGCTCATTTCTAAAATAGATAGGATTGCCTGTCTCAATATCACCGATCCGGTGATGATCAATCACCCCTGCTATCTCTGCCTCTGCAATACCATCAATTGCTTGACTCTTCTCATTATGATCGACTAAGATCACCCGATCTTCACTTGTTACCTCTTCCACTAACCTCGGTGCCTCAATATCAAACTCATCTAAGATAAACTCCGTCTCTGCATTAACCTTCCCTGCACGAATTGCTTCTACATCCGCACCCAACTCCTGCTTCAAATTAGCATATGTAAGTGCTGCACAGATTGAATCTGTATCTGGATTCTGATGTCCTACTACATAAGTACTCATTTTATACTTCCACCCCTTTTTTTAGTTTATTAAACAGCTGTCAGCTATCTGCTCTCAGCTATCAGCAGCTCACAGCCCACGACTGACAGCTTTTCTTTTTAGCTCTTTACTCTTTACTGCTTTT
>JAWOFC010000173.1:0-5861 GCA_046482455.1 Halanaerobacter sp.
GCAGTCTGCTCAAAACTATGCTGTAGAGATTGAGAGTCAAGGAGATTTAGATAAGGCTGTGGACTATGCTCTGGATAAGGCTAATAGAGATGATTTGATTTTGATGGGGGGGTCATTGTATACTGTAAAAGAGATTAGGAGGAAGTTTATTAAAAAAATAGGTAGGAACTAAAAATATGCTGTGAGTTGAATTATAAGAGATTAATTATTGTCTCTTAGTTCAAAACTCACAGCATATTTTTTAACCTAGATAGATTCCCGAAATGTCATTGATTGTATCTCGCCCTAATTCATGATCATTTGTTTTAATTACTATTTCTTTAGTCTTGTTATTGAGTTGATTATTGGCTCTTAATTCTTCAATATTAAATAATAAGAAGAAATTATCATTTTGATCGTTGAATGAATCAACGGCTTCTACTCCAGTACCTGAAATTAACCCATTTTTCTCGTTGACTCCATATAATCTGTATTCTTGCAGAGGAAGTTGGCAGTTATCAATTTGTACTGCTAAATGTCCAGGTACATCTTTAAGATTAGTATTGTTTTTAACTATAGAGTTATTAAGGTCACATTTTTGTGAGTTTAAATTTTGAACTTCGATTCCCATGGTTATCTCCCCCTTAAGAAGATGTATTGAAAATCATTATCAATATCCTTAAGTATATTTTATATAATTTTAGATTAATTGTCAAGAAAATGTAATTAGCGATATATATGTATGTGATTTATCGACTAAACCAAAGCAAGTTTTTTTATTTTGAAAGAGGTCTTGTGAAATTTTTCTTGAATTTCCTTAGTAAGTTTTACAAAATATTTAAATCATTATTAATAAATAATTATCTTCTTGCATAATATCATACTAGAATAAGATATTAAGTTTTAAGGGAAGGAGGGCAGAATCTTCTTAATTATGTTAAGAAGATACTTATATTATGAATAAGAAAAACTTAAAGTCTGGGACTTCATTATTATTTATGTTAGGATTTATGGCTGTCATAGCTAGTGTCTTTGGTTACTTTATTAGTAGTTGGTTTTTAGATTATGTAACTGCTCCTAAAGAAGAGATCAATTCTGTAGCTAATAATCAAACTGTTAAAGAAGAAAAGATTGACCCAAAGAAGAAGAACTCTCAATCTACAACAGAATCAAGTACAGATAAGGATAGGAAGGATAAAGGTACAGATTCAAAATCCAAAACTGGAGAAGATAATGGGAATAATCAAGAAACTATCAAACCCCAAGCTAATTCAGATTTATTTGCGGTGCAAGTAGGTGCATTTAGTAAAAAAGATAATGCAGAGGGCTTAGTAGACAAATTGCAGGATAAAGGCTTCACAGCTTATATAACAACTGAAGATCCTTATCGAGTGCAGGTAGGTGCTTTTAAAACTAAGGATGCAGCGCAAGAATTAGGAAGCGAACTTGAAAAAATCGGTTTTTCAGTCTACATTAATCACTAATGAGCATTAATAATTTATTTAATAAGCGGATTGGTAATTTTGCCAATCCCTCATATTTTCTTAAAAAATTGAAATTTATATTGCTTAATATTATAGCTGCAGCTATAATTTTAATGAGGGAGGGGAAGAGCTTGAAACTATCTAAGATTCAGAAACTATTAAAAACAGAAACTATCTGTCAAAATCATTCAGAATTAGAGATTTTAACTGCTTGCGGAGCTGATTTAATGAGTGATGTCTTAGCTTTTTCTAAAGAGAAGACTTTGCTATTGACTGGTTTAACTAACCCCCAAGTTGTGAGAACTGCAGAGATGATTGATTTAGAGTTAATTATTTTTGTCAGAGGAAAGCAGCCGCCTAAGAAGACTATTTCCTTGGCTCAAGAACAGGGAATAACATTATTAAAGACTGCTAAGCCGTTATATGAAGCCTGCGGTCTTTTATATTCTGCAGGTGTACAATCAGAGGTATTAAATGATGTAGATTAAATAGACGAGCTGGGAGGGATTATTATGGCAAACAATAAAAAAAGTAAAGAAATATTAGATGAAGGAATAGAAGCAGGGGATTTTAATAGTGGGGGAGAAATTTCTAGTAAATTAAAAGACTTACTGCGCAAATTAGGAATTTCATCTGAAATAATCAGACAGATAGCGATTGTTACTTATGAGTTAGAGATGAATATAATCATCCATTCTGAAGGCGGTGGGATAAAAGTAGAGATTAATCAAGATAGGATAGATATTATAGCAAGTGATAGAGGTCCAGGGATTGAAAATATAGAGAAAGCTTTTGAACCAGGCTATTCTACAGCAGATGAATCTGTTAGAGAAATGGGTTTTGGTGCAGGAATGGGTTTATGTAATATTAAGAATAATACTGCTAATTTAGATGTAGAATCTGAATTGGGAGTGGGAACAACAATTAAAGCTGCAATTGATCTTAAATAAAGTGGTGATTTAAATGAGTGATTTACATTCTGTATATTTGGATGAAGATAAATGTGAAGGGTGTACTATTTGTGTAAAGAACTGTCCAACTGATGCTATTAGAGTCCATCAGGGACAAGCAATTATTAAAGATGAAAAATGTATTGATTGTGGTGAATGTGTACGCAGCTGTGAACATCATGCTAAAAAGATTTCTACAGATTATTTAGAAGAGATTGAGGATTATAAATATCCTATTGTACTGGTTGCACCGAGTTTTTATGGTCAGTTTAGCAAAGAAGTAGATCCTACTAAGGTGACAATTGCTTTTAAGCAATTAGGTTTTGAAGAAGTTTGGGATGTAGCTTTAGGGGCTGAAGTTTTAACTAGAAAGACAGCTCAATATTTAAAAGATAATGAAGGGCCTATGATCTCTTCATCATGTCCAACTATAGTGCGTTTAATAAAGTCCCTTTATCCAGAATTAATAAATTATTTAGCTCCTTTTAAATCGCCAGTTGAATTAGTGGCTCAAAGAGCTCGGAGGGAAGCTATAGACAAAGGGTGGGCAGCAGAAGATGTAGGCATCTTTTTTATTACCCCGTGTCCGGCTAAGATGTCAACTGTTAATAATCCCTTAGGGATGGAGAAAAGTTTTTTGGATGGAGCAATTGCAGTAGATAAGATATATCGCAAATTATTAAAGAAGGTTAAAGAGATGGATTCAGAGATAGATATTAAGGAGCATGAAGCACCTTATTTAGGCATTAGTTGGGGCAAAAGAGGTGGTGAAGCTGAGTTATTAACCGCTGAGAATACTATTTCTGTATCTGGGATTCATAATGTTATCTCAATTTTAGATGAGCTTGAGCGCGGGGAGCTGCCAGGGATTAAATATTTTGAGTTAGTGGCCTGTGAGCCAGGGTGTGTAGGGGGAGTCTTAAATGTGAAGAATCCTTTTGTAGCTGAATTTAATATAGAGAGTTTAGTTGCAGAGCAGGATGAATTTATAGATCAGGATTTAGAAGAATATAATTTTGAACTTGATAAAAAATTTACTCCTAATACAGCAGATCCACTTGATGAAGATTTTGCTTCAGCTATGGCTAAATTAACTGAGCTAGAAAATGAGATTGATAAATTACCAGGACTAGATTGTGCTGCTTGTGGTGCCCCTGATTGTCGTACTTTGGCAGAGGATATTATCAATGGTTTAGCTAAAAGAAGTGACTGTATCTTTATTTTGCGCCAACAGTTGGCTGAATTAACTGATGAAATGTCTTCTTTGGCCCATTCTTTACCGCCAATTATTCAAGATGAAGAGGAGGGAGATAAAGATGAAGATTAAAGATGTAGCCCTAGAGTTGGAATTAGAAACAGTTGTAGAAGGAGATTTGGAAGTAGAAGTTAGTGGGGGACATGTAGGAGATCTATTGAGTAATGTTATGGGACGAGCGCAAGCAGGTGATCTGTGGATTACTATTCAAGGACATCAAAATGTGGCAGCTATTGCTCTGTTAACAGAAGTAGCAGGAGTAGTTGTGGCTGAAGGAATGGCAATAGATGAAGATACGATTGCTAAAGCCGAGGAAAAAGATATTAATCTCTATCAAAGCCAACTATCTAGTTATCAATTAGCAGGTAAACTCTATCAATTAGGAATTGAATAAAGTGCAATACTTTTTTGCTGATCTTCATATTCATACTGTCTTATCTCCTTGTGGAGATCTATTAATGACTCCCCAGAATATAATTGATAGAGCTATTGAAGTTGGTTTAGATATGATTGCAATTACTGACCATAATTCAGCTAAAAATGTGAAGACTACAGTTGAATTGGCCCTAGATACGGATTTGACTGTTATTCCTGGCATGGAAGTAGAGACTAAAGAAGAAGTTCATTTAGTCTCTTTATTTCCGCATGTAGATAAGCTTTTACAGTGGCAAGAGATTGTTAAGAGTTCACTGCCAGATATTGAAAATGATGAAGAAGTTTTTGGTCCACAATTGATAACAGATTTAAATGATGAATATATTAAAAAAGAACCAAAACTTTTATTACAAGCAGTAGATTTGAGTATAACAGAAGTGGTGGCTAAAGTTAGAGAATTAGGGGGAATAATTATTCCAGCTCATGTAGATAAGGCTAATTATAGTTTAATATCTAATCTAGGCTTTATTAATCCTGAATTAAATATTTTAGGTGTAGAAATATCAAAAAATATAGACAGAAAGAAAGCTGAAACTCAATTTGCATACCTCAAAAACTATTCCTTACTGAGCAGTTCGGATGCTCATTATTTAAAAGAGTTAAAAAAGAGTATGAAGTTATACTTAAAGGAAGCTAGTTTTAAAGAAGTAAAGTTGGCTATTTTAGAAAAAAAGGAGCGTAAAATAGAGTTGTTGTAATTAAATTGACGATTCTTGTAATCTGCTTGAAAGTTTTGTGATATAATGATACAATTTAAGTGTAATTAAAAGAATAAAGTTCATAAAAAGAATGGAATATAAATTAAATGAAGAGGGTAGAAAATAAAAGAACCCCCTATTTAACTTTAGGAAGATAGTAGTAGTCCAATATGCTGCTGTATTTCTTTTTTTACAGTTAAGTAGGGGTTTTTTGTTTTTTCTATTTTCCATTCTTGATTATCAATTAATTTGGAGGTGGTATAAGGATAGTTGCAATTTTATAATGGGTAGTGCAAATAATAACTAGTTATTATTTGCTTGACTTATTAACTATTAAATAATAAAATTTAGTAATGTAGAGTATTAAATTAAAAAAGATATAGAAAGAGGTGAAAAAATGGAAGCTAAAACTTTTCCTCAGGGTATACATCCTGATGAAAATAAAGATTTAACTAATCATAAGCCTTTGGAGAGAGCAGAGGAACCGTCTGAAGTTATGATTCCAATCCAACAGCATATTGGTGCTCCAGCTCAGTTAATAGTAGAAGTTGGGGATGAAGTTGCTCAAGGAGAGAAGATAGCTGAAGCAGGAGGTTTTGTTTCTGCTAATATTCATTCTAGTATAGCCGGAGAAGTTACTGCTATTGAAGAAAAAAATGATCAAGTGGTTGTCAAAATTGAAAATGATGGCAGTGATCGCGAAAAGACTGATTTAGAAGAACATGCTAGTTTGGACGAAGTTCCTGCATCTGAGATTGGTGATATTATTCAAGAAGCAGGAATTGTTGGTTTAGGAGGTGCTACTTTTCCCAGCCATGTAAAAGTAGCTATTCCTGATGATAAGAATGTGGAGACAGTTATCTTAAATGGTGTAGAATGTGAGCCATATTTAACTGTTGATCATCGTATGATGCTTGAGAGAGCAGAGGATGTTCTATTTGGCTTAAAGGCTATCATGAAGGCTGCAGATGCTAAAAAAGGAATTATTGGTATTGAGAAGAATAAGATGGATGCAATTGAGCATATGAAAAAAATAGTTAGTGGTGAGGCAAATATTGAA
>JAWOFC010000196.1:0-6222 GCA_046482455.1 Halanaerobacter sp.
TCTACAGTCTCTACAGTCCATCATCAGCACCCCCTTCTCCAATGAATCTTGCTACTATAAAAGTTATATCATCAGGGTATTCTACTCCTTCAGCAAAAAAATAAATATTCTGGACGATTTTTTCTTTTAAATCTTCAGCAGAGAGATCACTATTCTCTTTAAATAGATCTTTCAACCTTTCTAAACCAAACCTCTCTCCAGCTTGATTTCTAATATCAATTAATCCATCAGTATAAAACAGAAGTAAGTCTTTAGGCTGTAGTTCAATCTGATGTAAGGTATAATTATATTCCTCCTGAATACCACATAAAATGCCTCGTTCTTCTAACTTACTTAAGCTCTGCTCTTTTTGTGACCAAAAGAGAGGAGCATTAGCAGCAGCATTACTATAAACTAATCTATTACCTAAAAAAGAGGCACTTAGGGCTGAAACAAAGGTAGCACTATTTTTAAGATCTTGGTATAGATTATGGTTTAAATTAGTTAATATCTGGGCAGGATCTTTTTCTAATCTACTTAAAATATTAAACGCACTATGAATAGTTGCCACTACTATAGCTGCTGGGATTCCTTTGCCCATTACATCAGAGATCAATAATTTGAACTGCTCTCCTTCATCATTAAAGCCTAAGTAATCTCCTCCTACTTCAGCTGCTGGTTTAGTATATAAAGCCAAGGAAAAGTTTTTATGGCGGGGAGTGCTTTTAGGAGTAAAGGAGGTCTGGATTCTAGCAGCTATATCTAATTCATGGTCTATTCTCTCACTCTTCTCTTTAGCTAAAAAGTGATCAATATTATTAATCCCTAACTTAATATGCCGACTATAAATATTGAGTATTTTTTTGATCTTTGTATAACTATCTTCACTACCGACAACAACAATCTCACCTAGATAATCATTATTCTCTTTGATAACAAAATTAAAGACTCGCTCCTCATTCAAATCCAGTCTCTGCTCCCACATCTCTTTTCGTTGGCGGCTTATTAAATCTATATTATCTACTAAATCATCACTCTCAATTATTAATTCCTCAGCCTGATAGTCTAATTCAAAATCATAATTACTAACTTTAATTTGCCCTGTACCTGTAAAGAAGTTCTTGAGAATAATAAAACCTTTAGTAAAATTCAAAGTATCTAAAATAAGCTCTAATAATCTCTGTAGAAATTTTTTAAACTCTGTTTCAGACTGCATCTTAATAAAGTTATCTTCTAAATTATTTATTCCTGCAAATAGATTGCTCTCAGATGCTAAATAATCCTTGTGACTAAACTTTTCTGAAAACTTATCGGTTAAATCTGTCATCCTATATATTAAATACTCTTCCTCTTGTATAAATACGGGGTAGAGGGTAGTTCTGAGTCTCAGTATCTCACCATCATTATTCTCATAATCAGTAATTACTTCTTTCGGTTCCGTCGGAGCAAGAAAGAAATTTTCTGAGACCTGACTGAAGGGATAAAAATAGAGATCTTCTATACTCGTATCTAATAAATCTTCTTTATCATCATAAGCAAAGAAATCAAGTGCAGTCTGATTGATATTCTCAATCTTGTTATTTGAATAATTGACTATTATTAGTCCCTGTTGTGAAGCATCCCATAGTTTCGTTAAATTATCTTCTGATAATTCAGTTAAATTCAACATTTGCTCCCCCCTTCAATTCCGAAAAGAATACATATATTCTAATTTCTTTATTAAAATTTACTTTCCTTCTTTAATTCTCTCATCTGTTTTAAAAAATTGATAATAATAGAGCAAAAAATAAAATTATTCCAGCCAAAAGGCTGGAATAATTTAAAAACATCCTAATTGACAATCTTGGATTTTAACTCCTTCTTCATTACAAGTTTGACCAATAGTAGCAACATCCGCACCGAGTTCTTCAGCAATCTTAAAAGCTGCCTTACACCTTAAATACTTCTGCCCATCTTCTTCAATACTATATTCTTTAATCTTTTCCACAACCTTATTATCAGCCATAGTTCACCCCCTCTTTTTCTTTCTTATCTCCATTTATTCTTTATAAATCAAGCTAAATCCTTTTAATCTCTCCATTTTTAATCAAAATATCATTCTCTTCAGAAACTTCGCTGCCCTCTGGTAGTTAATATTTGGTATCGCCTTCAGTAACCTTACGAGCTTTCAAGAACCCTCGATCATATTCAGGGGATGAAAATAGGTCAACAAGTAAAAAAGTGTCGGAAAAAAACCGACACTTAAAAAATATTAAAAGTGATAGCTAGCTGTTAATTTAACTGTTGGGAATAAGTTATAAACCCCTATCCCTGCACCTGCTGTCCAGAAATCACCTTTAGAGTTAGGCTCAAAGACATACTCTGTGCCTATCTCTCCATAAGGAATAAGAATTAATGTTGTTCCCCATCCCCAATAGTTGTTCCAACGATTAACCTCTAAGCCTGCCTCATAATAGTTCTTCTTAGAATAGCCTAAACCTAAATTGAATCCTTCATAGCCTGTAATCTCTCCTGCCTCATTCGTTTCTACCCAACCATAGCTAGGAAAATCAAATCCAACCATTTTTTGGGGTACTTCCTCTACCTGTTGACTGATTATGTCTGCACTTACACTCTCTTTAGCTTGAATAGTTAGACTAAAAGCAAATGTCAGAACCAACGCCAATACTAAAATCTTTTTCATCTGTTATCTCTCCTTGTATTGTATAATATAATCTAAATTTATTTTCTTTAACCATTAATTTCTCATAGGTGGTTATATTATAATAGATATAGTTGCTTAATATCTGCTTAATAATTTTTTGCTATTAATACTATTTAATTTAGCTTGTCCTTGTGAATAGACGAGATTTAACTATATAGTTCGAAAACAAAACTATATAGTTACTTAGATAATCTAAAGTAAATACTTCATAATCAAAAGAAATACCTGTTAAAAATACCTTGATATTAATTTTTTAATAAAAAAATACATTTTCGCTCCTGTAATTAATAATAGTTTATATGTAATAATATTGCAAGCAATAATTTCAAAAATACGCTCTAAAAATACAAATTATAGAAACTAAAGGAATAAACATATCTTTATATTCTATAATTTGTTGATTTTGAGCAATTACTTAATCCTAAGTTCAGTAAACTATCTAAACCTTATTATGTATAGGTTGTTGAAAAAGTAATCTATATTATCCGTAGATTGAATGATTAAAATCTTTTATAGTTTCTAATATTCTTTTTTCAATATAATACTAATATCTGATCACCTTCTCTATCCTATAATCGCCTACTTTATGCACATCTTTAGTTCTAATAGATTCTTAGGGTCTTTTCCCTCGATGAATTTCATTATCCTATCAACAGTCTTTGAGCCTATATCTTCAACCTCTAATAGTTCTTCTTTAGTAAATATCATTAATTACTCCTCCTTGTCCTTATTTTGGCTGTAGTTAGCTAAATTGATTACATCTTTATCCTTTTTTTCTTTCTTTTCACCTGGAGGATTAGCTTCTTCTAACTCTTTAATTCTTTCAGGAGGCACATCAGATAACAAATCAGCGACAAACTCCTTTACTTCATCTTGTAAATGTTCTGGGACATCTTTAGAGTTAAAGACTTCTTCTACTTCTTCACCCTGCTCTTTAAAGTATTTATTAAAGAGATTAAACTCCTTACCTTCTAATTGATACTCTAAATCCTCTAACTTATCATCACGTTTATTTTTAACCTGTCTGAATGTATATCTATCACTCTGTTTTAGCTTATCCTCCATTAGACTATTAATGAAGTCTAGAAAGAAGAATTTAATATCTTTAAGCTCTTTAAGGGTAAAATTGCCTGTTGTTAACGACTCTAGGCTCATACCTTCCTGCAAAATTCCAATAAACTTATCGGGAGTTACCTCATAGTCGCCAGACTTTAGTGTTAATTTATTTTCATCAGACATATTTATAGCTCCTTTATTTTCATTTTTATTGCAATCTACTTGAAAAGATTTACTCATTAAATTTAGTTTAGCAGTATCATTATCAATAATTTCATTTTTAACTTCCTTATTTTGATTATAAGTTTTTAAGGATAGACTATACAAATCACTATTCTCAATACTAAATTTCAACTCTTTAAGTATTTCTTCAGCTATTATAATAAAAGCTTTCTTTACTTTACTCTTATTATTATCAATTCTATACGAAAATTCATCCATTATTTCTACTTCTAATTGCTTATCATCAATAATCATCCTAGCAAGATTATTAACTACTTCTTCACGCTTTAATAAATCTACTCTTAATTTTAAAATTGATTATCCTCCTATCTTTAATTAAACTAACTTCTAATATTCACTAAGTAGTTTCAGTTGTCATAAATTAATTTTAATCTCTCCATTTTTAATTAAGATATCATTCTCCTCAGTCACTTCACTATTATCTGGTTTTACACTGATATCGCTTAATTTAGAAAAAGTATCATTATCATATTTTTCTACTATCAGTTCTAATAATCTAGCCTGCTCTGACTTCAGCACCTCTATTGCTTCTTCTTTATCTTCTGCTTCAATTATTAATTCACCACTGTGTAACTCTTGCCAACTACATGTAACTTCAAACTTATCCATTTTTATCATCCTCTCTTTGTACTATTTTTTAAAGCTATAATTTAAAGAGTATCCCCAATTCAAGCTCTTATCTTGAGGTTTGATTAAAAAAGCATATACCTTAGAAGTAGCAGGAACTTTTTTAATTAGGGGGATTGCTTTGCTAGTAGTTATATTTTTAGATTTGGCTAAATCAATCTTGACCTCTATTTCTCTTTTAAATCCATTCTTAATAAATACCACTTCGGTATCATCTACTCTTTTTTTCTCTAATTTGACCTTTCTATTAGCCTTTATCTTTTTTCGATAATCTTTATAATCTTGATTAGACAGCTTACTTCCTAAGTCAGTCTTAAATCCTTCTTTTCTATAATGATAGGAGTAATAATAATTGCCTTCTTTGGGCTTGATTTTTTCTTGGTTAGAGCTTAAAAATCGTGTAGAAATGGTCTTATAATTCATCAATTCGCCTCCAAAGTAGAAAAAGTTAAATCGTTTGTCAAGTTTAATCACCTCTTTTACATCTGCATTAGTAGATTAATTACTCTATATGAATATTACTATAAAAAGAAACTTTTTCCTTGTTATAAACTAAAAATTCTACATATTATTACAATTATTTATTTTTTATAGCTGATTTGATTATAAAAAAGGATACTTAGTTAAAAAAAGCTGTAACACCCCCTAAAGATGAATGTATCTGATTTAGTTAAAGAATATAATGTTAGTCGCAACTCCATTCTTATGTATTACCGACTATGCAAAAAGAAGCAGCAGAAAAATTGCAGAATTTTTAGATTTATAAAAAAAGTGAAGTCGAGAACGTAATCGCGGAGCTTACGAAGCAACTTCTTCTGGAGCCTGCTCGTAGTGGGTTGTCTCAGTTCGGGTCGCCAGATCCTAGCTTGGCGATGTTCTTTCGAGTGACCCTGAGCATCCACAACTACGGGTACGAGAAGGACGGAAACACACCTCACCCCGAGTGGCGATGTGCTTTTTACCGGGACATTTCCATCATCATCACGGCCAGATATCGTGTGTTCGTCGCCATCGATGACGCAAAGCCTACCGAAGAAAGAATCGATCCCGGAAAGTTCCAGAACACTTCTAACCATGATTCGTGCTGGAAGTCCGATGGCTTGGCTTGCATCTGGCAGACCATCATGCAGGGGTACGATTTCTGTTTCGCCCACGTCCCCAAAGAGCACAGGCCGATCCCCTCGGAGATGCCCTTGCACCTGGGGTTGGGGCGAACGCCCTTCTTTTACGACCCGATCTCTTTCGTCCGGGTCGAGTTCGAAGGCGAGAAGGGCTTGAAGTCGATAAAGCCCCTGAAGTTCAAGATCGAAATCCAGGACGAAGAGGAGTCCTAGGCATGGGATATTCAGATGACGATTCGATGGTTCGCGTGGATTTCTTCAAACCAACCGGCAAGTGGTACGCCACGGAAGCTATCCAGTGGCGCGGGTACGGAGGTGATCTCTACGATGAGTTCAAAATCTCGCTCTCGAAGGCTCTGTGGGAAGAGGAGCAGAAGCGGTATCGGATGCGGGGCCGGATCGCGGTCTGCTTGAAGCCCTACAACGTCCATTCCTACCCTCTTATGGTGCAAACCGATGAGGCGTTCGATTGGCGTAACGTGCCAGTCTAGG
>JAWOFC010000214.1:0-7056 GCA_046482455.1 Halanaerobacter sp.
GCCATAGCCAATCAGTTGGTTACTGCGCACCCCTTTAACCCTTGTAATATCTTTTACCCGCACTAAAGGATCATCAGAAGTCGATTGATTAGGTAAAGCCACAGCAGTCTGACTAACAAAGATAATTAACAAAACAATTATTATTCTGTTTATTAGTTCTTTCATCTATTATCCCACCTTTAAAAGAGCCAATCAAATATCTTACTCAGAACTCCCTGCCGTTGTTTATTTCCTACTACACCTCGTCCAGAATAATCGATATTTATATTAGCTAAATGAGTAGAATCAACTGTATTATCAGGCCTTATATCTTCCGGTCTGAGCAGACCTTCTAGTTCAATCTTCTGTTTTTCGCCATTAACATTAATCTCTTTTTCTCCTGCTATTTTTAAATTATTATTATTCATTACCTCGACTACTTCAACTGTCATTGTGGCATTTAAATCAGCACTACGACTTGTATTCCCTGAGGCATTGTCACTATTACTTTGACTATAACCTAGAGATTTCATAAAGTCTAAAATACCTGTGCCTGCTTCCAAATCACCTTCATTCTCCTGCGAAGCTTCTGTACTAGCTTCTTGGCTTGCACTAGAACTTTCTACAATATTTATAGTTAAGATATCTCCTTCTTGAAAGGATGATCGATCAGAATAAATCGAGCCCGAATCATCCCATAAAGAATTAGCACTAGCAATTCCAGTCGCTATCAACAATAAACATAGTATTATAACTAAGCTGTAATATTTCTGCATCTTTATCGCCTTCCTTTAATTAGTAACTACCTTAACTTGATCAGAGGCTACAACTTTTGCTTCTATCTTTTGATCGCTGTTAGTATTCTTAACACTGATTATATCACCTCTGCGTCCATTTTCCAATGCTTTTCCCTGTGTAGTAACTACAACACCACCTACTTCAGCTATAATCTTAACTTCTTGCCATCTCTCCACTAATTCAGGAGTTGACAACATATCGCGTTTTAAGATTTGATTAGAACTTAAAGATCTTGTCAAAACTTTATCCTTTAGCTCTTCGGTTGAGGAGACATAATCACCGGGGTCTTTAGTTAAGAGCTTCTTTTCTCTACTAAATAAGTCAGCTGTTAGACTATCGCCTTGTTTGAGCCTCTCTTTTGGCATTAAAACTACAGCTTCTAATTTAGTCTCAAATTTGAGATATAATTTGCGATATAACTCACCATTAACTAAGACCTTCAAAGGCAGCATATTAACACCTAATAAACGGCGGTTTCTATTTTTAGCTACTTCAAAACTGATTTCACCCTGGGGAACTAATAACTCCTCAGGGGCATTAAGTGCTTCAACTTTAATTTTTTCAGACTCATAATCTAATTCATTCTTAATATACTCCCGACCATAATTAATTAACTTCTCGACTCCAAAAGGAGTATAATCAGCTCGAACATTAAACTGATAAGGTACCTGAAGCTTGATTTGATTCAGATTAATATCTTCTTGACGCAGAGTATAGACTAGATCATCCCGATATATCTCCCGCTGATAATCAGGGGCAGGAGTCTGTCCTAAACTCAGATCTTTTACTTGTTCAATAAATTTAGAGCTGCCCTTAATCTCTGCTACTTCATCTAATCTAAGATTCAAAGTCTCCACTTCTACTTGACTAGGTATTCTAATCAAATTCTCTTGGGCCTTTACTACTACACTAGTGCTCAAAAACAGAAATAAAATACTAACTATTACTACTAACCTAGTCTTCATAATATAAAACTCCTATCGTTTTAAGTTACTTGCCTGCTGTAACATCTGATCCGAGGCCTGTACTGCTTTAGAGTTAATCTCATAAGCTCTTTGTGCTGAAATCATATCAGTCATCGAATCTACTGTCTTAACATTAGAACTCTCTAAAAACTTCTGTGCAATAGTGCCATATCCTTCCTCACTTGGTACACCAAAGGCAGCTTCTCCTGAGGCAGCAGTTGATTCATAAATATTCTGTCCTACACTCTCTAAGCCAGCTGGATTAGCAAAATTAGCTAGCTCAATCTGACCAGCTTCTTGCACACCATCACCACCTGGTTCAGTATAAGTAACTTGTCCTTCTTCATTAATATTAATATCTTGTGCATTAGCCGGTAACGTAATTGCAGGCTGTAACAAGTAGCCATTAGAGTTTACAACTTGTCCATTACTATCTAGTTTAAAAGAACCATCTCGTGTATAACCCACGTTGCCATCAGGCA
Source organism: Halanaerobacter sp. (assembly GCA_046482455.1). Classification (GTDB taxonomy): domain Bacteria; phylum Bacillota; class Halanaerobiia; order Halobacteroidales; family Halobacteroidaceae; genus Halanaerobacter. The sequence goes on from JAWOFC010000214.1 coordinate 2,225, forward strand.
TCTGCACTTGAAAGAAGCCTTCTCCTTTAATTGCCATATCTAAAGGATTTTCTGTTCCTTTTAAGCTGCCTTGCCCGAACATCTTCTGTGTAGCAGCAGTTCGTACTCCATGACCGATCTGAATTCCTGTTGGCACTTGAGATCCTTGATTATTAGGTGCTCCAGCTGATTTAACCGTTTGATATAATAGGTCTTCAAAATCAGCTCTTGATTTCTTAAAACCAGTTGTATTAACATTAGATAAATTATTAGAAATAGTATCGACATTTGTCTGTTGTGCTTTCATTCCAGAAGCAGCACTCCATAACGATCTAATCATTCATATCACTCCCGTTTAATAGTTTACAGTTGACTACGGTTTCCCGACTTGATTAACAGCCTGATCTAAAGTCTGGTCAGTAATCTGCATCATCTTTTGGTCTAATTCATAAGTACGGCTATTTTGGATCATCTTTGTCATCTCTTCAATCGGATTAACATTTGAACCTTCCACAAAGCCTTCTTTAACATTCCCTGCTGCATTAAATGGATTCCCAGCTTCAGGAGTCCGCCGAAAGAGATTCTTCCCTTCTTTGACTAGTCCACTCTTATCATCAAAGTTACGGAGACTAATCTGTCCCACTTGTTGTCCATTCGCCATTAAAGTATTGTCATTAATAGCTATATTACTACCTTCTGGCACTTCTAAGGGGCCATTCTCTCCCTGTACAGGATAACCCTGCTGTGTAACGACTTGATTTTCATTATTAATAGTAAAACTGCCATTTCTCGTATATCTTTCTCCCTCAGGAGTCTGTACTACAAAAAAGCCTGTTCCCTCAATCGCCCAATCCATAGAATTACCTGTTTCTTTAAAGTTCCCTGCAGAATGATCAGTACTAACCTCATCTACAGCAGTTCCACTACCTAATCTTCCAATTGCTTTAGATTCTGAATCAATTCTACTAATCATCTTTTCGGGAAAAGATTTATTAATTGCAGTATCTTTTTTATATCCACTCGTATTAACATTAGCCAAATTATTAGAAATTACATCTTGTCTTCTCATTGAAGACTGCATTCCTGAAGAAGACGTATATAGTCCTTTAATCATAATTATCCCCCTTTCCAAAAAAAGAAACCTTAGTAGTTTAATTAAAGATAAAAACAAAAACTCCTGCTCATTTAAGAAAATAAATCAAAAACGAGAGATATTTTAATCTCCCGTTTCTCTTCTCACATATTTAAGTATTTCTTTCTTGTTGCTTCACCGCCGCGGTAATGTCGCTCTGATTTATTATAATCTAATACTTCTCGGACTTTATGAGCTAAATTTTTATCTATTTTCTGTAATCGTTTGGTCACATCTTTATGCACTGTACTTTTGCTGACACCAAAAACTTTAGCAGCTTGCCGTACTGTTGCTTTAGTTTCATAAATATAATTAGCAATTTCTAATACACGTTCATAAATATAATCTTTCATTACCTTGTCCCCCTTCAGGTTACTCATTAGATATATATGCAGAAGTGGGACTAGCATATTACAGAAAAATGAATTTTAGTTGAAATAGTTCATAGGGTCTACTCTTTTTTCTTCTTTAATAATTTCAAAATGTAATCTACTCTCATCTCCAGGACCACTATCTCCCAACTTAGCAATTACTTGTTTCTTATTTACTTTCTCTCCGACCTCCACCTTAGCTTCTTCTAAATTTGAATATAGGGAACTATAGATTTGATTATGCTCGATTATAATTGTAAGCCCCTTATAGTCATCACGCAGTACTTTCTTCACTTTCCCCTGTGCAACAGATTTAATAGGAGCACCAATCTCACCTTTAATATTAACCCCTGGGTTATATTTCCAAGCATCTAAAGTCTTATCCTTGTACCATTCGCAATGGCTCGTAATTTCACCCTTCAAGGGACGGATTAAATTCTCAAATTGTGATGTAAGTGATTCTGATGACATCTGTGGAAGACTAGCTGCTTCTTCTTGCGTCTCTTTTTTATGCTCTTCTTCCGATTTTTCTTCCGAATTTTCTTTGGGTTCTTCTTTAGCGTTATCCGTTTTCTCTTCATCAGTACTTACTGCTTTTCCAATCTCAGTCTCCTGCTCAGATTGAGATTTAGTATTATTAATCTGACTTCTTGCAACATCATCCAAAGCTCCCCCTCTCTCATCTAATTCATTATCTTGTGAGCTGTGCTGCAATGAATCAAGTTGAGAACTTTTTTGATAGTAAGCAACTACCCCTCCTAAGAGCGTAAATAAGATAACTATAGCTAAGTATTCTTTCCAGCCTAACTTTTTTAGTTTTTTAAGCTTATCCCGGAGTTTATTCTTTGTGCCGCTAATTGAAAATGGTAACTTATCTTCTTTTTTTTTGCTCATTACTTCCACCTCCAGAATTTATAATTCCCAGAGGTGAATTTTTTATACATCAAGATTACTTTTTTCCGCTATTTTAACCCCAGGATAGTAATGTTTTAAAATCTCTCTAAACTCATGACCATCATGGGCCAATCCCTGTGCCCCATATTGGCTCATACCGACGCCGTGTCCAAAGCCATCTACAATAAACTTTAACCCTTCTCTACTCTCGATATAATCAAATTTAGTTGAATTGAGAGCAAGTTTTTTTCTAAACTCCCGCCCGCTAAAAATTTCTCCATTAATCTTTATCTTTAAGACACGCTGACTGGAACTGCGTTCAATAATTTCTACTTCCTGACCTTTGCTTGCAGCTAATTTCTGAGCTAATTCAGACCAAGAGAAGAATTCTTCTTCTTTATAGTAAGGGGAAGCCGCTTCACAGTAACTATTAACGCTCTTCAAGTAAGGGACTTCACTCCCCCAGACTTCTACCGCCGGAGCAGTCTGACCACCGCTTGTAGAATGATAGGCAGCAGTAATTAGTTGATTATTATAAGTTAAGACTAGACCTTTAGTCTCCTCCACTGCTGCAGCTACTTTGGCCCAATTAACTAAAAAATCATTCTGCCACTTTTTGGCTAGCTCCTCTTCTGAGAGCCAAGCTTGGTCAAATTTACTATCTGTAGTTAGTCTCTGCCTCTTAACTTTCTTCTTTAAAGCATAAGTTCTAGCAGCCACCGCTTGTGCTTTCAGAGCTTCTAAGGGAAAAGAAACCGGCATTTCTGCTGCTACTACACCTTTTAGATAATCTTCTAAATCAAGTTTTTTCTCCTCTTGTAATTTATAATCATAAACAGTAATCTCAGTCTCTGTCTCAATTAAGTTAATCAAGATCATTACTAACCCTGGGATTAAGATAATAATTAAAAGCCAAGTTGAAAGGAGAGTAATTAATCTTTTCAGACTTATCACTCCTTATCAATTTAAAGTTTAGTTTTACACAGTTCGGTTCAGACATTTTGCTTAAATTAAATCTAGACAAAAGTTTGTCTTTATATAGACTATTCCTATCTTTTACCCATTATTAAAAAAACTGCTCTTTTTAGCACCTTAAAAAGCTAAAAGAGCAGTTTAACCCCCACTATTTCAATTTAGTATAGCTAGAATATATTAAATCAATTAACCGCCACTCACCATCTTGATAGTCCCAATTAGATTCAAGTCTAGATATCATATCAGCACCATAGGCACCAACTACTTTCTGATAGCCTTTGAGCTCATAAGTTCCATCTTGATCAAGATCAATTGCTGTTAAGTTATTGAAAGGATAGGAATCAGGGCGAATTAACTTTCTTTTAACTAATTGACCTTCTGAATTATAGATCTTATCTTTAATATATCTCTCTTTTTTAAAATTCAGATCAAAAACAACTTCTTTTGCAATCTCTTTAAACTCTAACCTTGTCCTAAAACCAGGCAGAAATTGGCCCGTAACTGCAACACCTTGATTATCTTCTTCATCAAATATGACCTCTGGTTGAGCATCTTTAAAGGAGACTATTAGATGATTAACTATACCGCCGCTACCGCCTGTTGGAGCTTTAATCATTATATCTGCTACTTGGTCACCTGAAAAATCCTTCAACTGCAGCTGTGGTTCATAGCCTGAAAAGTCTTGACAACTCGCTTTAGTATATTCTTTAGTCTCTTTTTGCTTAATTGAGACTCTTAGATGATCAAAAAATCTACTACTCTGCTTCACTCCTGTTAAGAAGACTCTATCCTTACTTCCATCTCCTGTCACATCATGATCTTTAATCTGAATAATTTCAGTATTTTCTTTTAAGTCTAGCTCTCTTATTAATTCTTCTTTCTCAATCGAACTCGCTAAGACTAAATTAGACGGTAAGAGTATACCTGCTGCAAAAATAATAACTAAATTTAACAAAAGATTCTGCTGTCTATTCCGCATTCTATCCACTCCTCAACTCAAAATAAAAAACAACCCGTTAAGGTTGTTTAGTAATCTCTACTCCAATACCACTTAACTTTTCAATTATATTTTCATAACCGCGTTCAATATGATAGCCTTCTTGAATAGTTGTCTTGCCTTCAGCTACTAGACCAGCTATGATCAAAGCTGCCCCTGCTCTTAAGTCAGTTGCCTTAACTTCACTCCCATCTAAATCAGATTTTTTCACTATAGCAGTATGACCGATCTTTTGCTCTTCTATTTTAGCTCCCATCTTCTGCAACTGCTCCACATGGGCAAAGCGATTCTCAAAGACTGTCTCAATTACTTTTGATTCACCTTCAGCTTGAGTTAATAAGACCATAAAGGGAGCTTGTAAATCTGTTGGAAAACCTGGATAAGGCAGAGTCTTAACATCTACTGCTTGTAAGTTTTCTTTCGACTTGACCTTTACCCCATCTACATCTTCTTCAATCTTGACTCCCATCTCTTTTAACTTAGC
>JAWOFC010000096.1:0-4269 GCA_046482455.1 Halanaerobacter sp.
ATTAAGGCTAGCTTGCACTGCCCTTGAGTTGCTCTTAGCCAGCCTGCCTCTGGATTGTGCCCACTGTCCAAAAAGTGGTTCTTGTGAACTTCAGAGGATAGCCAAGCATCTCGGCGTGAAGCTCAAAACAAAAAGGTTCCGGAAAATCCTGCCTGAGCTCCCTGTAGATTCCAGTAGTCCCTTGTACCTATTGGATTTTTATTTGCTGCGATTAGTAATTTTGCTCATGCAGTTTTGGTTTACAATGGACATTTAGACTATGGAAGCAGTTCAGAGATGTTTGCTATTTATAATAAAGTAATTGTCAATTTAGTTTTATTACTTACATTGGTACTGGAAAAATATAAGGAAAGAGAAAAATATTACTCTTGGTCTATAATGATTACAAGTACTATCTTTTCTGTGGCTGTATTTTTAATCTTAACTAATTTATGGGGAGATTTAAGTTTTACCTCTAATTTTGTTGATATAATTATAATTGGCATTTTAATTGTTAATATTCTATTTTATTTAAGAGAATATCTGCTTGGTAATGAAGAAACTATTTTGATTCTTTTAAAAGGATTTATGTTCTTATTTGTTGCTGAGATATTATATGCCAGTGAGGTTCAAATCTTTAGTAAAGCATATTTTATAGCTCAGCTTATTAAATTAGTAGGATTTATTTATATTTTTCGCAGTGACTTTAGTAAAGAGTTGAAGGATGGTATTTTAGCACAGAGTAAATTAGAGTTAAAGAATACGAAATTAAAGTTACATCAAAATAGGATTAAAGATCTCAGAGCGCAGAGGCATGATTTTAAGAATGAACTGCAGACAATCTTTACTATGTTACAGCTAGGTAAGTTGGATAAGGCTAGTGATTATATTCAAAGGTCTCATTTAGATTTGAATAAGGCAAAATTAAATAACAAGACTGTTGATAATGATTTATCCCCAGTCTTGATTGCGAAGAAAGAAGAGGCTGAAAAAAAAGATATAAAGTTTACTACCGAGATTGAAACTGATTTAAAAGAGGTAATTGTACCTGAAAATAAGATATTAAAGGTTTTATTTAATTTAATTGATAATGCAATTGATGCTATTGAAGATGTTTCTGCGGCAAATAAGCATATTAAAGTAAGCTTATTTGATGCTGGAGATAGTGTAAAGTTAGTAGTTTATAACTCGCAACCGATTATTCCAGATGAAATCTTAGATAATATCTTCTCCCCGGGGTTTTCAACTAAAGGTGATGGCAGAGGATTTGGGCTTTATATAGTTAAGAGTCTATTGACTGATTATGGTGGAGATATTGAGGCTGAAAGTAAAGAAGAGATGGGAACTAAATTTATCTGTCAGTTGACTAAAAGAACTTAATTAGTAAATAATTTATTGACAAAGGATAAATTTTATATTATGATTTAAGCAACGAATAAGTGGTTTTCTCTTTTAAATTAGTCCTGTGAGACTAGAAAAGGGGAAGAGATAGATGATTTCATACCTTCTTCCTGGTCTGCAGTGGGGAAGGACTTTTTATTGTCAAAATTGAATATGAAGACCTTTAAACTAATCCAGTGAGATTAGCAAGGGCCAAGTAAACTTGTGAATTTATCCCGTAGTAGGGGGATTACTATAAATTCTAGCCTCTTGTCAGTATTACTGGCAGGAGGTTTTTTTAGTATTAAAGTTAAGTATAAGGTAAGGCTAAGTATAAGGCTAAGTAAAAGAGAAGTTTAGACTTAAACTCGAGAACTTTCAGCTAAAGAAAGATATTGGGAGCTAGAGTATGTAGTGTAGGATTATGATGCTTCTAGTCTTTTGATTGTATGGTCTTGAATTTTAATTGTCAGTTCTACATTCTCAATTGTCAATTAATTTGGGGTGTGAAGAAACTCAGTTATCTGTGAAGCATTGTAATGACAGGTATGAATTTAGTTGAGAGCACTATTAAACTCAAATTTGGAGGTGCAGCAATGGGATTAGCTAGGAAGGATTTATTGGGACTAGAGGATTTAACACAAGAAGATATTGAATTGATTTTAGATAATGCTAAGTCGATGAAGGAAGTATTAGGCAGATCAATTAAGAAAGTACCTACTTTGAGAGGTAAGTTAGTAGTAAATTTGTTCTATGAGCCGAGTACTAGAACTAAATCATCATTTTCTCTAGCAGCAAAAAGGTTGAGTGCAGACGGAATGAGTATCTCGGCTAAAAGTAGTAGTGTAGTTAAAGGAGAGAGTTTAGTCGATACTGCTCGTACACTACGCTCTTTAGGAGCAGATGCAGTAGTTATGCGCCATGGTGTGCCAGGAGCTGCTAAGTTATTGGCTGAGACCGTTGAGATTCCAGTATTAAATGCTGGAGATGGAGCCCATGAACATCCAACCCAGGCTCTATTAGATCTCTTTACTATCCAAGATAAGAAAGGAAGTATAGCAGGACAAGAGGTTGCAATTGTAGGAGATATTAAACATAGTCGGGTAGCTCGTTCAAATATTTGGGGGCTAAATAAGTTAGGGGCCAAAGTAAGATTAGTTGGGCCATCAACATTGATGCCGGAAAGAATTGAAGATTTTGATGTAGAGGTCTATAATGATTTAGAGCAAGGGCTTAAGGATGTAGATGTTGCTTATTTATTGAGAATTCAACGGGAGCGGCAGGATAAAGGTTTCTTCCCGACAATTAGAGAGTATACTAAATTCTTTGGAGTGCGGGAGAAAGATTTGCAGTTAGCCAAAGAAGATGCTTTAATTATGCATCCTGGGCCAATTAATCGCGGTATAGAGATTTCTTCACAGTTAGCCTATGATAAACAGTCTGTGATTGAAGAACAGGTTGCTAATGGTGTAGCAATTAGGATGGCTTTATTGTACTTATTAATTGAAGGAGGGACTAAGGATGAGTAAGTTATTGCTTAAAGATGCTGAAGTAGTCAATCCTGAAGATGAAGAGATAAAGAAACAGGATATTTTAATAGAAAATGAAGAAATTATAGGACTGGCAGATAAGATAGAGGTTAAAAATGCAGAGACGATAGAGCTAAGTAACAAATTGGTCATGCCCGGCTTAATTGATATGCATACTCATCTCAGAGAGCCTGGTTATGAACATAAAGAGACGATTGCTACAGGAACTCAAGCTGCAGCTAAAGGCGGCTTTACTACTGTAGCCTGTATGCCAAATACTAATCCAGTCTTAGACAAAGAGACTCTAATAGAAGGTCTGAATAAGAAAGTTAGAGAAGAAGGAGTAGTTAAGGTACATCCGATTGGAGCGATAACTAAAGAGAGTCAAGGAGAAGAATTAGCTGAGATTGGTAGTATGGCCGAGGCAGGGATAGTTGGAATTTCAGATGATGGTAATCCTGTGATGGATTCTGAGATAATGCGTCTGGCTCTTAAGTATGCTGGTGATTTTGATCTGCCGGTTATATCGCACTGTGAAGATGAGAACTTATCTGGAGATGGAGTGGTTCATGAGGGCTATTATTCTACAGTCACTGGCTTAGATCCAATTCCAGCTTCGTCAGAAGAAGTAATGGTGGCGCGAGATATATGTTTGGCCCAAGAGACTAATAATCCAGTTCATATTGCACATATTAGTACTAAGGGTGCTGTACAGTTAGTCCGTGAAGCCAAAGCTAAAGATATTCCTGTAACTTGCGAAGTAACTCCTCACCACTTCAGCTTAACCGATCAAGCAATAACCTCTTTTTCTACTGCAACTAAAGTACACCCTCCTTTACGCAGCAAAGAAGATGTCCAAGCTATGAAAGAAGGATTAAAAGATGGTACAATTGATGTAATTGCCACTGATCATGCTCCTCACGCCCCAGAAGAGAAGGATGTAGAGTATGATTATGCACCTTTTGGAATTTCTGGTTTTGAGACAGCAGTAGGCTTAATAGTGACTGAATTAATTGCAACAGGAGTTTTAAGTTGGCAGGAGTTAGTAGAGAAATTAACGATTAATCCAGCCTTTATCTTAGGTTTAGAGGGTGGTAGATTAAAAGAAGGGGCTAGAGCTGATTTAACAATTATAGATCCTGAGCAAGAATGGGAAGTTGATCCTAAGAACTTTGTCTCTAAAGGGAAAAATACTCCTTTTGCAGGTCAGAAGTTAAAGGGGCAGAATGTAATGACAATTGTAGATGGAGAGATAGTATATCAAAATAGTAATCAATAATCAGTAATTAGTAATCAGTGATCAGTAATCAGTAAGCAGTAATTAGTAATCAGTGATCAGTAATTAGTAAAGAGAAGGTAGTAAAGAGAAGATAGTAAAGAG
>JAWOFC010000099.1:0-2551 GCA_046482455.1 Halanaerobacter sp.
GCTTCATACTCTCTTTGCCATCTTAATAGTCTTTCTTCTCTCTCTTTAAGGTAAAAGGAATAATTACCGCGATATTTTTCTAAACGACCTTTCTCTAATTCCCAAATTCTATCGACTAAATTTTCTAAGAGATAGCGGTCATGAGAGATAATCACAACTGCCCCTGGATAGTCCTGCAAATAGTCTTCTAACCATTCTTTAGCCGCTAAATCAAGATGGTTTGTCGGTTCATCTAAGAGCAGCAAATTAGGCTCTTGTAGTAATAATCTAGCTAAAGCAGCCCTTGTCTTTTGGCCCCCGCTAAAATCTGCAATATTCTTCTTAAAATCACTCTCACTAAATCCTAGACCGCGCAGAACTCCTTCGATCTTACTCTCATAGCGATAGCCCTCTTCTTCTTCAAACTGCTCCCGTAACTGACTATATTTCTTTAAGATCTTATCTAATTTTGCTCCACTTTCTCTTTCCATCTCTGCTTCTAACTCTCTTAACCTCTCTTCTAAGGCAAAAAGAGCTTCGTAAACAGTCAGCATCTCTTCGTGGAGAGTTCTCTCTTCATTCAAAGCTAAATCTTGGTCTAAATAACCAATCTCTAAATCACTACTAAAGGTTAATTCTCCCTCATCTAAAAACTTATCCCCAGTAAAGATCTTAATCAATGTCGTCTTACCCATTCCATTAGCTCCAATCAATCCAATCCGGTCCTGCTTTTGAATCTGTAGAGAGATGTTTTGGAATATCTTAGCTTCAGGATAAGACTTACTACCCTCTCTTAACTGTAATAAAGACATCTTTACTCCTCCATAGGCTGACAGCGAGGACAGAAGTAAGCACTCCTACTGCCAACTTTAGTTCTTTGAATCATAGTACCACAGACATAACATTCTTCACCTTCACGGTCATAGACTCTTAATTCATCTTGATAACTTCCTGCTTGTCCACTAGCATCTACATAATCCCACTTCGTCGTTCCGCGGTGTTTAATTCCCTCTTCTAAGACTGTCTTAATCGCCTCATAAAGTTCTGTAATCTCTCCTCCTCTTAGAGTATCGGCAGTCCTTAAAGGATGAATTCCAGAAATAAATAGGCTCTCATCAACATAAATACTTCCTAAGCCTGCTATAAACTTCTGATTTAAGAGTAACGACTTCATGCGCCCCCGCCGCTTAGCAATTAAGTTTCTAAACTTATCTAAGGTAAACTCATCAGATAAAGGCTCAGGTCCAAGGTCAGTCAGACTACCTGCCTCTGCCAAATCATCAACTAAATAGACGCGAGTAAACTTACGCTTACTGCCCAACCTAAGTTCTCCCCCATCAGCAAATTCAAATAGGATATAGTCATAGTCATTTAATTCTTCCTCTGCTGCACTATAGATGAATCTCCCTGTCATGCGCAGATGAGTGACTAAATAATAGCCATTATCTAATTCCATAATAATATATTTCCCCCGCCGCCTTACTTCTTCTATCTCTTGTCCTATCAAAATCTTTTCAAACTCTTCTAAACTAGGCTTTTCTATTAAGACTTCTTCTAAAATTTCTACTTCTTTAATCTTTTTATCTCGGATATTCGGCCGCAAACTATCGACGACTGTTTGAACTTCTGGTAATTCTGGCATTATAAATACCTCCAGTATTTTTAATTTCCTATCGCATGACATTATACCACAGATTAGCTTTAATTATCAAAAATCTCTCTCCAATATCCTGGCGCTTCCCGCTCTAAAGAGATCGGCTTAAAATCTTGATTGACGAAGGCATGAGTTGATTGACCAGTCACTAAGAGCTTATCACTGTCAGAATTTCTAATCTCATAGCTAAACTTTAATTTAGTTCTCTTAATTGACTCTACTTTAGTAATTATTGTTACTAGGTCATCATAACGAGCTGGATAATGATATGAAGACTCTATATTAGCCACAATCAACAAAATTCCTTCTTCTTCTAAATCTTTATAACAGACTCCCTCTTCTCTAAAGTATTCTGTTCGCCCAATCTCAAACCAATCAATATAGTTACCGTGATAGACAACTCCCATCTGATCAGTCTCAGAATATCTAACTCTTAATTGGTGCTTATGCTTCTTCATCGTCTTCATCCTCAACAAAGTCTAAGGCAGCAGAATTAATACAGTAACGCTCTCCTGTTGGCTCTGGACCATCATCAAATAAATGCCCTAAATGAGCACCACAGTTGGCACATAAGGCTTCAGTGCGCTGCATTTCTAAGCTATTATCAGGAGCTAATTCTATTCTTGCTTGCTCAATAGCATCCCAAAAACTAGGCCAGCCACTGCCGCTATCATATTTAGCCTCTGATGAAAATAACTCTGCTCCACAGTTAACACAGCAATAGATTCCATCCTCATCGTAGTCATAATATTCGCCTGTAAAAGGAACTTCTGTCCCTTTTTCTCGCGTAATGCGATACTCTTCTGCTGTCAAAACCTCTTGCCAGTCCTTATCTTCTTGCTCACTCATCTCTTACACCTCCAAGTTAATTTACAATTGACAATTAAAATCTAACAATCAAAACCTTAAAACCCAAAA
>JAWOFC010000179.1:0-3737 GCA_046482455.1 Halanaerobacter sp.
GGGCATAGAAGAACTTATGTAGGAGCTAGACCAGGGCGAATTATTAATGCGATTAAAGATGCGGGGACTAAAAATCCTGTCTTCTTATTGGATGAAGTTGATAAGATTAAGAGTGATTTTAGAGGTGATCCTGCAGCAGCATTATTAGAAGTCTTGGATCCTGAGCAAAATAATGAGTTTAGTGATCATTATTTAGAAGTGCCTTTTGATCTATCAGATGTAATGTTTATTACGACTGCTAATGTAGCTGATACGATTCCGCGTCCTTTACTGGATCGGATGGAAACAATCAATATTTCTGGTTATACAGAGAATGAAAAAGTTAAAATTGCTCAAAACCATTTACTACCTGAGCTCTATGATAATCACGGCTTAGAGGATAAATTAAATATTTCGAATAATGCCTTAAAGCAGGTGATTAGAAATTATACTAGAGAAGCAGGAGTTAGAAACTTAGAACGGACTTTAGCTAAGATATGTCGTAAGGCTGCTAAAAAAGTAGTTGAAGGAAAAGAAAGAGCAACTAGAGTAGATGTTCGTAATTTAGATAAATATTTAGGTATTCCTAAATATAAATACGGTAAGATAGAAAAAGAGAGCAGAGTTGGAGTAGTTACAGGGTTGGCTTATACTAGTACTGGAGGAGATATACTTAATATTGAGGTTTCTGTAGTATCAGGTGAGGGTAACTTGACTTTAACTGGTAAGTTAGGTGATGTAATGAAAGAATCTGCCCAAGCAGCTTTAAGTTATGTGCGGACAAAGGAAGATGAGTTTGATTTTATTGAGAATTATCACAAAAAATACGATATCCATGTCCATGTTCCGCAGGGAGCAATTCCAAAAGATGGACCTTCTGCTGGAATTACTTTAGCTACTGCGTTGGTGTCTGCTTTAGCTAAAAAGGAAGTCTCGGGAGAGATTGCTATGACTGGTGAAGTAACTTTAAGAGGTCGTGTCCTTCCAGTAGGCGGAATTAAAAGTAAAATATTGGCTGCCCATCGTTCTGGAATTAAGAAGATCATTCTCTGCAAAGAGAATAAGAAAAATTTAGAGGATGTACCAGATGAGATTAAGGATGACTTAGAATTTGTATTTGTTGAAGAGATGGATGAAGTTTTAGATGAAGTATTTAAGGAGGAAGAAGAAGGTGAAGATCAATAATCCGCAGTATATTTGTAGTGCTGCTAATGAAGAAGATTATCCACATCATATGCTGCCTGAGATTGCCTTAGCTGGGCGCTCTAATGTAGGAAAATCATCCTTGATTAATAACTTAGTTCATCGTAAGAAACTGGCTCATACTAGCTCTAAACCAGGCAAGACCCAGACAATTAACTTCTATCAAATTGATAGGAAATTTTATTTTGTTGATCTACCAGGCTATGGTTTTGCTAAAGTACCTGACCATGTTAAAGATGAATGGGGCAAAATGATTGAAACTTATTTATTTAATCGCCGTAATTTAGAAGGAGTTATCTTATTAGTAGATGCTCGCCATAAGCCGACTAAGGATGATAGAATGATGTATGATTGGCTGCTTGAAATGAGAGTTCCAACTTTAGTAGCTGCTACAAAGGTTGATAAAGTGAAAAAAAGTCAAGTTCAGAAACAGGAAAAAGTGATTAAAGAGGCTTTAGAATTAACTGATTTTACTGAGTTCACTTTCTTCTCTGCTCAAACTGGGAGAGGAAGGAATGCGGTTTTTAAGTTTCTTGCCCAATTTATAGATTAATATTATTTAGGGGTAGTAGATATCTTCATCTACTGTCCTTATTTTTTTAGACTAAGGAGGAAAAAAATGGATAAATTAAGGCTGTGGTTGACCGCTTTAAGACCTTTTTCATTTACAGCTACTATAATACCGATTTTATTGGGCACAGTATTAGCAGTAACTGAAGCAGGGGTGATTAATTTTTATTCATTTGCTTTAGTTTTAGTTGGAGTCCTGCTTTTACATAGCGGTACAAATTTAATTAATGATTATTATGATTACCAACAAGGGCTTGATAGTAGAGATTATCCAGGTGGTAGTGGGGTGTTAGTTAAAAAACTGATAGAGCCAGAAAAGATTAAATTAGCTGCTATCTTCTGTTTTGGGTTATCATTCTTATTAGCTACTTATTTAATTTATCAGCAGGGATTAATAGTTATAGTTCTGTTTGTTTTAGGTTTGGCAGGTGGCTATTTCTATACAGCAGCCCCAATTAATTATAAGTATTATGCTTTAGGAGTGCCGGGGGTTTTTATCTTATTAGGGCCAATCTTAATCGGTGCAGCTTATTATATTCAGGTAGGTAGTTATAATCAGAAAGTCTTTTTAATTTCTCTGCCAGTAGCTTTATTAGTTAGTGCAATCTTACATAGCAATGATTTAAGAGATATTGAACATGATGCAGAAGTAGGAATCAAAACTTTAGCTAATATTTTAGATAAGAGATTAGCCCTACAGTTATACTTTTTATTATTGGGATTAGCTTATTTTTTAATCTGTTATTTAAGTTTAAGAGGGGTGATTAGTTATTGGGCTTTAATTACTTTATTTACTATACCTCAGTTGGCTAGTAATACTTTTGATCTATTACTTAAGAAGGAGAATAGAAGAGAGAAGATTAAGAAATTAGAGCTTAAGACTGTTAATCTGCATTTTCAATTTGGTCTGCTGCTTATTACAGCATTATTAATAGGTAATTTTTTATGATAGGTGATGAATATGAAGAGAAAAATCGAGCTGTTAATAATTATAATAGGAGTTAATTTGCTCTGGTATTTTATTTTTAATACTACTATCTTTAATTTTTGGTTCCGTTTAGCTGTTGCTATAATAACTTTGAATTTAGTAGCAATTAGTTATCAAGATTATAATCTTACTCTTAATGACGCTGATATTATGTGGGGTCTATTGTCTGCTCTGTTACTATATTTTATTTTTATGATTGGTAGAGAGTTGAGTGGGGTTTTATTCTCTAGGAGTCAAGAACAGATAATGAGTGTCTATTCTCTAAAAGAAGAGGATAGTTTGATCACAATCAGTTTAATCCTGTTTTTAGCTGGTCTAGGAGAAGAACTATTTTGGCGCGGTTTTTTGCAGCAAAATTTGTCTCATATATATAATGATGGATGGGGATATATAATAACTAGTCTAATTTATGGAGGAGTTCATCTATGGACTGGAAACCTTATCTTATTTTTTGCTGCTTTGACTGCAGGATTATTTTGGGGCTATCTTTTCTTAAAATATAACTCCCTATCCTTAGTTATTATTTCTCATATTGTTTGGGACTTATTAATATTTATAGTATTTCCTTTGAATTTTTAATTGACAAGGAGCAGAATAGATTATATTATTATAACTGAGAATTAAATAACTTAACAGCTGTGAAGAAGAGTAGTAAATTAATCCCTTCTTTTTTAGAGAGGTCTACTTATAGTCTGAGAAGTGGCTAAAGAATATTAATTGAAGTAGCTTTGGAGCTGTCAAACTGAAACTGAGTAAGTTTGACCGGCACTGACCGTTAACAGTTGAGCGCCGATAGGAATTAAGGTGGTACCGCGAAAGTTAATTGCTCTTTCGTCCTTAAATGTGGATGAAAGGGTTTTTTTATTTAATGGTAGGTGATAATATGCTGCGAGATAAGGTTTTTGCAGAATTTCCAGTATTAGAAACAGATCGTTTATGGTTAAGAGAATTAAAGTTAAGCGATGCTCAAGACCTTTTTGATGTCTTTTCTAATCCT
>JAWOFC010000112.1:0-5151 GCA_046482455.1 Halanaerobacter sp.
AATTAAATAGACCATCTCTAATTTAAAATGTTATACTAATTTCTCTTAAAAATCAATCCATATTATGAATTTATTATCCTTTTGACTTTTTTAATAATTAACAGATTATGATGCTTATGAATAGACTAAAATAGAAACTTTATAGAGGAGGTAAAAAAAATGAGACAACAGCAAAATATTAATTTTAATTATCCTGTTACAATAAACTTGGCCAATGCTTACGTCCCAAATCAAATCTATCAAGAAAGTTTTGACCCGCAAGAAGGATTAAGGAAAGGAACTATCTTCCCAGAATTATATAAGCCTTACTAACCAGCAATTCTCAATTAGAGAATTATCGGCTAAATTTATAATAATTTTCATAATTAAAGTGTCAGTATTCGCTGTTTTAATGCTTTTGACTTTATGAGTTTGAATTTAATTGTCCATTCTCCATTATCAATTTTCAATTAAACTAAGGAGGTGAGATAATGACTGCAGAGCAATTATCATTACTGAAGGATATAATGGCTTATCGTTTTTCTGTCCTAGAATTTAATCTCTACTTAAATACTCATCCCCGCGATAGAGGAGCCCTTGAAAAGTATAATGAGTATGTTAAAGAATTACGTGACTTATGTTTTAAATATCAGAAAAGATATGGTCCTTTAACTGCTACTTTTCCAAGCGAATTCCCGTGGGAGTACTATTCTACTGCTTGGCCTTGGGAGATTGATTATCGCTAAATTTTAATTAATACCAAGAAAGGAGGAAGATAGTAGTGTGGAGTTATCAAAAGTATTTACAATATCCAGTTAAGGTAAGCAAGACTGATTTAGGGATGGCTAAATTACTCTATGCTCAATATGCAGGACCAGATAGCGAACTTGGTGCTGCAATTCGTTATTTGACCCAACGCTATACTATGCCTACAGATGAAGCCAAAGCTACTTTAACTGATATTGGCACAGAAGAGTTTGCGCATTGGGAGATCTTAGCTACTTTAATCTATAAATTAGTTGAAGACGTGCCTGCACAAAGATTACGCGATGCTGGGTTAGGAGCTCACTATGCCCAACATGGTCGAGCCTTATACCCTCATGATGCAGCAGGTGTTCCTTTTACAACTAGTGTTTTACAATCTCATGAAGATCCTATTGCTAACTTACAGGAAGATTTAGCAGCCGAAGAGAAAGCACGAGCTACTTATGAGAACTTAATTACTTTAAGTAATGACCAAGGAGTAATTGAAACTCTTAGCTTCTTGCGAGAAAGAGAAGTCGTACACTTCCAACGTTTTGGTGAAACATTAAATATAGTCCGCGATTATTTAGATAAATGATTTTTTAGATAAAAAGTCCCTCTTTACAGGGGCTTTATTTTTATTTTAAAATTATTAAGTTAAATATAAGTTATTTTCAAAAGATATAACAAGGAGAATCCTACCTCTCTCTTGAATATTAAGAATAAGAAACAGTCTTTTCAATCACTACAGTAGCGATTTTTAAACTAAATTTATAATAACTTTCAAATGTAAAGTTTTAGTGTCTAGGTTCGTATTAATTTTAAATTTTTTTCGAATTTGAGGAGGCTTAACATTATGGGCAAGCAAGAAGAACTAATTAAAAGAGCTTATGATTCTGTTCCTATGCCAATCTTAGTTATAGATGAATCAGGGCTAATTGAATATTTAAATAACTCGGCTAAAAAGACAAATCTTCCTTTAGCAGAGGGGCTTAATTTTTTTAATTATTTTGATCTTGCTAAAGATGAATTATTAAAAGATATGCAAGAACTTAATCAAGGAATAAAGAATGAATTCAGCCTTGCTAATAGATTTAAATTTAGCCCTTATCCGACTGCAGATAAAAAAATAGTAGTTACTCTTTTCAATCTAGTAGAAGAAGTAGCAGAATTAGAATCAAAATTAGCAGCTAAAGATAATCTATTAACAGATGTAATCGATACAGTGCCCGATATAGTGGGTATTTTAAATCCCGATTATAGTGTAGAAAAATATAATCAAGCAGGATATGAGCTGCTTTCTATAACTGAAGAAGAAGTGAAAAATAGCAAATGTTATCAGAATTTAAGTCGAGAGAAAGCCTGTTCTGCTTGCCCTAATGAAGAAATTTTAGAGATTGGAGAATTAGTAGAGAAGGAGAAATATGTAGAGGAGTTAGATAAATTTTTTCAGGTACGCAGCGCTCCTATCTTTGATGAAAATGGAGAGATTATTAAAATAATTGAGTATTTAAGAGATATTACTGAGAAAAAAGAAACAGAAGAGAGTTTAGCTAACAGAAGCCAATTACTAGAAGGTATTTTAGAGAGTATTGACGGCGGTATTAGTGTCTTAGATGCAGAATTAAATATAAAGTACGTTAACCAGACTATGAAGGATTGGAATTCAGACAGGCTTCCCTTAGAGGGTGATAAATGTTATCGAAGCTATCACGGTCGAGATAAGCCTTGTGAAGTCTGTCCTACAATTGAGGCTTTAAAAAGCGGTGAAACAGTCACAGAAATATTAGTCGATGATCAGGGCTCAGAGTTTAAATTCTTTAAAGTGAGCAGTTATCCTTTAAAGAATAAAGAGACTGGTCAGCCTACTGAAGTAGTAGAGTTTATTCAAGATGTTACCGAGCAACAGGAGCAGAAGGAGAAATTAAGAGCTATTTATGAAGCCAGTAAAGATGTTAGTTTTATTATTACTGAACCAAGTAAGGATGGAGACGATGCAAAAATAATCGAGTTTAGCCCTGGGGCTGAGAATATATTTGGCTACAAAAAAGAAGAAGTACTAGGAAAATCAGTCTCTATTCTGCATGATGAAGAAGTTACCTTCCAATTCGAAAAAATTCACCAAACCTTATTTAATGGTAATTATTGGTCAGATGAAGTCGAATTAGTTAGAAAAGATGGTAGATCATTCCCAGCATTATTCACTGTTTATCCTCTAAAGATCCACGGTTCTAAACAAGCAACACTTGGTGTAACAATAGATATTAGCGAGCTTAAATCTGCCAAAGAAGAACTGAGGTTAAATAAATTAGCCGTTGATAAAGCAGACTTAGGTATCTATAGAGTCAATAGAGAGATCAGAATTGCGTATGCTAATGAACGAGCTTGTGAGCAGCTTAATTATACTAAAGAAGAATTAATAGGAAAAAGCGTCCTAGAGATTGATATTAATCTTACTCATGAAGAAATGGATAAGGTGTGGGAAGAAGTTAAAGAGCAAGGAGCAACAACGAGAAAGACTTATCACCGCACTAAAGATGGAGAAGAAATACCAGTCCAAATAACGATTTATTATGTGGAATTTAGAGGGGCAGAGTACCAGTATGCATTTGTCAAAGATATTACTAAAGAAGAAAGAGTCAAGGATGAATTAAAAGAGAAGAATAAGAATTTAGAAAGGACTAGAGAGAAGTTATTAAAGACAAATCAGAAGTTGAGCAATCAATTACAAAGAGGAAAAGAGATCCATCAACATCTATTACCTAATAATCTCTTGCGCTCTGCTAATATAAAGATGAGTAGTTTCTATCGTCCGGCTGAAGAGATTGGAGCAGATTTTTTTCAAACTATGGAATTTGATAATCAACTCTTATTCTATGTTTCTGATGTAATAGGTCACAATTTGGATGGAGCTTTTTTAAATATCTTCTTGCGTGAAACAATCAGATCTTTTTTAAGTGAAAAAACTAGCACTGCTGGTGATATTTCACTAAAACAGATAATAGATTATATAATCTATCGCTACCGCTTAGAAAATTTTCCTGATGATTATTTCATTAGTCTATCTTTATTTCTTCTCAACAAAGATACTCTGCAGTTAGATTATTTGAATGCGGGTATGCATATTAAACCATTTCTAATTAGAAATGGTGAGCTATCACGTTTAGAAGCAAAAGGAATGCCGATAAGCAACTTTTCTGAAGTGCAGAACTCTGATTATGAAAAGAGGACTCTTCATTTCACTAATAATGATACTTTAATAATTACTACTGACGGCTTAATAGAGGCTGAAAAAGATGGAATGCCCTTTGGAGAAGAGAGACTTGAAGATATTTTGCAGTCTAACTATCAGATACCGTTAGAAATTTTACTCTTAGAGATTATTAAAGATTTAGAAGACTTTAAAGGCAATTCCCCTATTAAAGATGATATGACTCTGCTTGCTTTAAAAAATCAAAAGTTTATTGATAATCTATCTCTAGAAATTGCTAGTCAATTTGAAGAGGCTTATAAAGTTAAAGCACAAGCAGAAGAGTTTTTAACTGCTTATTATCAAGAGATTGACGAAATACTGATTGGGCTTCATGAAGCAATAATCAATGCCGTAGAGCACGGTAATCAACAGAAATACAGTAGTAAAATAAAGGTTGACCTCTTCATTTCAGAAGATGGGATAATGATAGAAGTAGAAGATGAAGGCAAAGGCTTTGCTTGGCGAGATAAGCTAAAAGAAGAATTTAGCCTTAATAACTTTAGTGAACGAGGACGAGGAATTATGATTAGTAAGAAGATCTTTGATTATTTTGGCTATAATCAACTTGGCAATCGAGCAGTTATGTATTTATCTAAAATAACAGAAAAGACCTAGATTCTTTTAAAAGAACTAAGAGTTTTACCGAATTATAGAGCAGACAAAAACCAGCCTTATGGCTGGTAGTTTTTTTAAAGAGCAATAACTATATAATCAACTATTCTTCAAAATTAAATAATTTAGCCAAATTTAATTTCGATTTAACTAATTCAGGATTGTCTTTCAAGTATTCAGCAGACTTAAATTTGAATTTAAGCTCTACTTCTTTTTCATTGCCAATTTGTCCTTTATTAATCATCTGCGGCGGCATTTGATCAACAGAATCTACAAAACATAAAGGAGGAAATAATACACACCACCAATTAGATCCCTTACCAGAACCAATTACTACTCTTAATGCTTCATATTTTCCAGCAGCTAAAGTTAAATTATTATAACTACGTGTGGGAAAAGCAAAGTTATCTACTTTTAAATCAACTTTATAATCATAACCTTCCTCATCTATTTTCTGCTGAATAACATTCTTTAAGTAATTCAAATTAGCAGCAACTATCTTCTTAGCTTGTTTAGGGTCAGATATATCTTTAAAGATCTTATTACCAGCCGTAATAATTTCA
>JAWOFC010000139.1:0-7335 GCA_046482455.1 Halanaerobacter sp.
GTTAATAACAAAGCAAGTTGAGATAGAGGAAATGCTAGGAAGTTGGGAGCAGGCTCTTAGATTAAATAGATTAGGTCTGAAATACCAAGAGAAGATAGCAGTCCATATTAATTTGGATTCAGGTATGGGACGGTCTGGATTTTATTTTAAGAGGGAAACAGAGCGTAAGCAGTTACTTGACTTGCCAGAACTGCCGGGGATTAAAGTGGTGGGGATTATGAGCCATTTCCCGAGAGCAGAGGAGCAAAAGCTAACAAGAACTAAAGAAGCATTAACTAGATTTAAGGCAGCAGTAGCCTATTTGAGGGAGCATAACTCTAGTTATAAGAATACCTTAGTCCACGCTGCTTCTTCAGCCTTGGGCATTAGAGTACCTGAGTCGCATCTGGATATGGCTCGTTTTGGGGCTCTAATCTATGTTAGTAGACTCTCAAAGCATGTGCCACTGATAGAGGGCATTAAAGCAGTTATGAGTTGGAAGACAAGAGTAATTAAAGTTAGTAAGGTAGAGGCAGGAGCAAGCTTAGGTTATGGAGCATATAGAACAGATAGACCTACTCGTATAGCAACACTGCCCGTGGGCTACGGTGATGGATATCCACGGGAGTTAAGTAATAAAGGTTATGTATTGATTCAAGGAGAGAAATGTCCTGTTGTAGGTAGTATCTGCTTAAATACTATGACTGTTAAAGTGCCCAAAAAAGTTACTTTAGGGGACGAGGTAGTATTATTGGGCTGTCAAGAAGATAACTGCATTAAGGCAGAAGAACTGGCTGCTCAATTTGATTCTGTACATACAGAAGTTCAGCTGGCTGGAGTATTTAATCAACGCAAAGAAGAATAATTTAGTCTTAGATTAGGATTTTTTAGCTATTTTAAAGAGGAAAAAGTAATTTTATCTACAAATATAAGTAATGTGAGTAATTTAACTAAGACTATAATTATCCATTGTCAATTGAATTGGAAACGCTAATAACTTATTCAGTTAAGACTATTTTATAACTATTATATAGGAGTGATCTAAATGGCGGATTTTACTGAAAATGAGATATTAAGATTCTTAGGAGAGCTAGCAAATAAGTGGGGCACTGGTCATGAGAGTGTAACTAAAATTTTAGCTAAGGTTGAAGATTTTTTAGAGGAGAAGGGGCAGAAGATATATTTTTTAGATAAAGTGAGATTATTTGTCTCTATGTTGAAAGATCATTCTGATGAGAAATATTATATAGATGATAATGCTTTGGGGTTACTTATAGCAGTCTTAGCTTATCTGGTTATCCCCCTAGATTTAGTACCGGATTTTATTCCAGTAGTTGGTTTTACAGATGATGCGGCTGCCTTTGCTTTGGTTATTCAGAAGTTATCGTCAGAAGTTAAAAGTTATAAAGCTTGGAAAGAAGAACAAGAAGAGGATATTATTGAGCTATCTGAGCTGGATGAGTAAATTAGTTACTTTTCAGTATCTTTTAATTCTGGCGGGATATCAATCTTAAACTCTTTTACTTTTGCCCAGTCAAAGTAGACTGTAGCTTCACTCTTTTGGGGAATAATATCCTTTATCTCTTCCCCTGTGAAGACTCTTTTTATCATCTGGGCTACTTGTTTGCCATTTTTTTGTTGATCAGTAGCTAATGACATGGTAACTCCTTCTTCTTTAGCAATACCAACTAGCGGTTTTGAGGCTGTCTGATAGACCATCTTAGAAAATTGGGCTGAAGAGCCTAATTGATCACTGGCACTGACAAAGATATCAACCTTATTATCAAGCTCTTTAACATGTTCTTTAGCTATCTCTACCATTCTTTCTGTGCCTTGATTAGATTGTACAAATTCTATTTCCTTAAAAATAAAGTCTAAACCTTGAAATTCTTCTTTTTTTAGTTCAGCTCTTAGCCATTGATTATAAGACCTTGATTGTGACATATTAGTATAAATAAAGCCTACTGTTAAATCCTTTCCGAATATTTTTTGGATGAATCTCAGTCTTTTAGCTACACTTACAGGAAAGGCTACTCCTGTAAAATTAGTTGTTGTGGGAGTACCTAGCTCTTCAACCATGCCGACTCCTACTGGATCAGTTACACTGCCAAAGATGAATTTATAGTTGTTAGGGTTTACATCTTCTCTCTCCATAAATTCAACTGCAGATAACCCAGCAAAGGTGCCATTTAAGACAATTACATCATAATCTTTATCCTGTTTATATTTTAATATATTATAGCCGCGCCCCGCATAATTACCTACTACTTCATAGTCTACTATTAGATTGTCATCTCTTTGATAGCCTAATTTTGCTAATTCAGCAAACATTGATTCCCGCAGGGATTGATAAGGTTCGATTGTCTGTGCATCCAGCAGTAACATCTGTTTCTTTTCTGCTGCTGCCGGATTGCTTATTAAGCTTAGTAATAAAAATATGGAGCTGATAATAATTAATTTGTCTTTCACGGCAGACTCACGCTCCCTTATTAATATTCTGTGAGTTAATAATTTTTAAAAATGCATCTACTACTTGAGGTGAAAATTGGGTTCCTTTATTCTCTTTAATCTCTTGTAATGCCTTTTCTTTAGTAAGCGGATCTCTATAGGATCTAGTTGATGTCATTGCATCCCAAGCATCTGCAACTGTTAGTATTTGAGCAACTAAAGGAATATCATCTTCTGCCATTCCTTCTGGATAACCGCCGCCGTCCCATCTTTCATGATGAAATAATACATAATCTGCTATATGGTTTAATGTTTCTGATTTACGAAGAGCTTTATAACCCCATTGGGGATGATTTTTGATTGTTTCATATTCTTCATCCGTTAATCGTTCTTCTTTATTTAAAATTTCAAGGGGTACTAATAACTTACCAATATCATGAACCATCCCTGCCCAATAGCTATCCTTAACCTGTTTAGAGCTTAAGTCCATCTCTTGAGCAATCTCTTCAGCCATTTCTGCTACGTTCTCAGAATGTCCACTTGTATACTCATCATAGACCTCTAATACTTTGACAATTGAAGATATTAATTCTTTGGTGAATTGATTCTGTAGATTATTATATTCTTCTAATTTGAAGAATGAGGTAGCTATATTATGAAAAGTTGTAAATAAAACAATTGAATCTGAAGAGAAAGATTTTTCTTTATCTGCTGCTATATCAATACTAATGCCTGCTTTTTTAGTTCCATTGATTGTTAAATCAAAGTGGATGGTCTCTCGGACTGGTTCTAAGACATCATAGAAAGAAGTAAAGATATCTCTGTCTATAAATTGATCATCTATCATCTCCATCTCTTCCATGTTAATAATTTCAATATCTTGTTCATTATTATAAAATCTATCGGCTGGTATATCTAATTGCTGTAATTTATCAAGGTCATGACCGATAGCATCAACAAACTTTACTGCACCTGCTTCGTACTTATAAACAGTTCCTGTATCAACTTCAGGCAGTGTTGCAACTGCAGCATGGAGTAAGTTGCTGAGGAATTCATTATCTTCTTTTTGCGAAGCTAAAACTAAATTGGAAATTAAATCGATCATCTTATCAAAACGTTGATTGAGTTCTTTTGTCTCTTTGACTGCTTCTGATAACTCTTCATTCATAGCTGTTATTTCTTGATTATAGGCTTCTAGTTGTTCATAACTAGCATTTATCTCTTCTGCCATATTAAAGTAACTATGCTTAATCTCTTCTATTTCTTCTATTCCAGTATCTTCATTGTTAGCATCAACTCTCTCTCCTAGGCTAAAATTGGACATCTGTTGAGAGAGATTGATAAGTGGTTCAGTTACGTTCTTAGTAATTAAAATAATGACTGTTATAATTCCGATGAATATGAATGTCAATGTTCCTATGACCCTTCGTCTAATACCTGATATCATTTTATTTAAATCTTGATTAAGATAATAGGGTGTGAAGTCGACTTGAATTTTGCCAATAACTCTGTCATCTCTTTTTATATCTTGACTTTTAGTAATTATTTTACCTAAGTCCCAGTCACTTTTATATGAGAGATATTCTTCCCCATCAGCAGTTGTTACGGTTATATTTATGATATCTTCATCTTTAAAATAACGTCTTAGATTATTTTTTAAGGTTGATTTGTTATAGGACCAGAGTGGATTAGTAGTTGTAACTGCTAAAGTAGACATAGTCTTATTCATCTTATTTGTCAAATCTTCTTGATTCTCTTTTTTCTCTGTTTTGGTTAAGTAATTAGTGGCATAAAAAGTTAAGAAGGCAAACGAGAGAACTAAGACTATGGTGATTGGAATGATGAATTTATATCTTATTCTGTTAAATTTGATTCAGATCTCCTCCTTTTGATTTATAAAATCCTTCCAAATTTCATACTTAATGCTAGAGTTCATTATATAATATAAAAACATCTTTATTATATTATAAGTGTTATCGGATTTTTTGTCCAAAAATTTTAATTATTTTTTTGGCTAATCGTTAAATTATTGACTACTAAACAAAGATTATTGGTTAATATAAAGAAATAATTAAAATACTATATAGTATTTTAGACAGTAGAGAAATATTAGAAGAATTTTATTTAACTTGCAGTATAAAATCAAAGAATGCAGGTTGAATATGCTGGGGGCAGAGATTATATACTGAGCACAGCGGAGGTGATTTTTAGCTGTAGAGGGCAAAACTCTAGAAATCAAACTGCAGTTCTTGCAGCTGCAGTTTATCAAATTCATCTTTTAGCTTACGCGGACAGGAAAGAGAAATTATCTTTTTCAATCTTTCTTCTGATTTAATCTTAAAGTTAGCAGGTGGCTCTTTTAGTCCTGCTAAGATTAAGTTACCTTCAATCTTATCCTGGGGTAGAATACTAGGGGTTGTAGGTTCCCAGACATAGACGCTCTTTCCTTGACGCAGAGCATAGTTAGCAGTATGTAATGTTCCGCCGCTGCGTCCTGTTTCAACAATGAATATAGCACGCGTTAATCCGCTTTGTAATCTATCCCGCCATCTAAAGAAATGCTGAGCAGGAGGAGTAGAAGGAGTTAGTTCTGAGACTAAGAATCCGTCATGCTCTATAATTTTAGCTGCTAATTCTTTGTTTTCAGGCGGATAGATTTCTACTGCTAGACCATGGGCCAAAGCTGCTCCTGTTAGCCCTTGGGCTTCTAAAGAGCCCCAGTGCCCCTGGGTATCGCATCCATTTGCCAGACCGCTAATATTCCACCAGCCGTGTTGGCTGAGGATTTCGCCGGCTGAATGGGCAATATTTTGACCATATTCTTCGCAGTCCCGTGAGCCGACAACAGCCATAGATTTTTCAAGCTCTGCATCTGAGGGTAGTTGGCCCTGATAAAATAATATAAGTGGAGGGTAGTTAATCTGACGTAGAGGAGTGGGATAGTCTTTGCTTTCATAGACTACATAATTGATATTATGCTCTCGACAGAGTTCTAATTCTGGCTCTACTTGAGATGCTAATTTATTTTGGTATTCTTGGTTTAAAAAGACTTGTTTAGCCTTTTGAACTCGATTTTGATAGTAACTATTCTGTTTAAAAGCAGTTGCGATGATTCTTTCTCTTTCTTGTGGAGAAGAGTTAAAAATATTGAGGTTCTTATGAAGTGAATTTTGAAAGAGGGATCTTAAGAGATTAAGCTTTAGCTTCGGTTTTGGATAGTTAATCTGTTCTTGATGGTCACTTACAATTAAAGCAAATTTAATATAATCTTCTTTATTATAAAGCATGGTAGATTCTCCTTATTTTAATTTGATAGATGAAAATTAGCTTATACTTATCTAATTAACTGCTGAGTTTAAAATACCTGCAAGCTAGTTTGATTTTTGTGAAATACCGTGTATTTAAACTTGCAATTAATAAACTTACAATCAATAACCTGCAAATTAATGAATAAATTCGTTGACAAAGTAAAAAACCTGTGCTATTATTTATACAGGTTGATAAAAAAATTTCTTATCAACTGTTTTAAAAAACTTAGGAGGAATTTTATAATGAAAGAACAAGGTAATGTTAAGTGGTTTGACGGGAAAAAGGGTTATGGATTTATCGAAAGAGAAGCAGGAGATGACGTATTCGTTCACTTTTCTGCAATTGAAGAAGAAGGTTACAAAACTTTAGAAGAAGATCAAGAAGTAGAATTTGAAGTAGTAGAAGGCGATCGTGGATTGCAAGCTGAAGATGTTGTTAAGCTGTAAATAAGCTCTAACTAACATAAATTGTGACTTTAATGAGCTCTGGGATTTTTCCCAGAGCTTTTTCTAATTTTTTGGGACTATTGTCCGCTGAGAATATTAATCTGCTCTTGAATAGTTCTAATTAAGTGGGGTATAGATTCTTGAACGGGATGAGAGAGTTCTGTGCCAAAACTTAGTTCAGCCGGTTGAATTCCATAATAGAAGATTTCGCGCGGTAAATTATTGAATTCGCGGGCTAGGGCAATTATTTGGGAGAGAGAATAGTTATGACTACCATGCTGTTCAGTCTTAATCTCCGCTGTTTTGAACTGATGAATTGTTCCAGGGGTTTGCCCATTTTGGAGCGCATCAATAATCATTACATACTCTGAGCCACTCAATTCTTTAAGATAAGTTAGAGGGGCAGTGCCGCCATCCACAATTAAAATTTCTACACCCCACTTCTTCTCTTTTAGTTTTTCAATCACTACCGGTCCTAAACCATCATCTCTCTTTAGAATATTTCCAATACCTATAACTGTAACTTTATAATTTTTCATAGTTAATAATTATTAATAGAGAGCTAAGATTATACTTGACTAGTTGTGAATTCGTGATAAGTCATTATCTTTGTTAGAAAATCATTTAATATTCTCCCTTTTTTAAGCATAATATTAGCTTGATGAGTACTATTTCGATTTTAGTGGGAGGTGCAGCTTTGAAGCAGAGTAAGTTACCTATAATCTGGTTAGAAACAAATTGCAGCTGCGATAATAATATTTCCTTTATGAATGCAACTTATCCTTATTTTGACCGCGTCTTTGCAGATTTAATTGAGCTATTATATAGTAATACTTTCATGGCTGCTCAAGGTAAGGATGCAGTTAAAATTTTAAAAGTAGCTGCTCAGCAAGGGCAGTTTACTTTAGTCGTTGAAGGAGCTATTCCCTTAAAAGAGGAATATAATGTTGTCTTTACTACAGCCAAGGGTAAAGTAAGTGCTTTAGAAGCAGTCAAATGGTTAGGAGGCTTAGCTAAGTATGTAGTAGCACTTGGGACCTGTGCTAGTTTTGGTGGAGCAACAACAGCTAAGCCTAATCTGAGTCAGAGTGCAGCAGTTAGTGAAGTGTTGGAGCGGGAGGTTATTAATGTGAGTGGCTGCCCTGTAAACTCT
>JAWOFC010000030.1:0-3114 GCA_046482455.1 Halanaerobacter sp.
CTCTTGCTCCATCTACATTATCTAAGATCCACTTAATCTTAGTTCCAGAGAAATAAGCATCAAGAATTAGTCCCGTCTTTGCTTGGATAGTAACCTTTAGTCCTTGTTCTTCTATGTCATCACAAATACCAGCTGTTCTTCTATCCTGCCAAACAATCGCATTATGAATTGGCTTTCCTGTTTCTGCATCCCAAACTACTGTAGTTTCACGCTGGTTAGTAATACCAATACCATCAATCTCATCAGCTGTAATATCTGCTTTTCCTAAAGCATCTGCTATAACTCCAATTGTTGTACCCCAAATCTCATTCGCATCATGTTCTACCCAACCTGGATTTGGATAATATTGAGTAAACTCCTTCTGCGCTACGCTAACTTCTTCACCCGCTTGATCAAATACAATCGCTCTTGAACTAGTTGTTCCTTGGTCAATAGATAAAATGTAATCTCCCATCAATAAAGCCCCCTTTTATTTTATATGAAAATTTATAGCAATAATAAAACCTTAGTAAAAATCTATATAAAAATATAGATTTAGAAAACATATTATACCCACTGATTATATTATATTATCTATAGTTATGTTAGGGGATATTGCTTATCTTTATTCATTCTTTTTAGTATGAATTATGATTAGCCTTTAAAATTATAATAACTTATAATATTTAATTACAGACATCTAAATCCATATATAAGATATCTTTACAGAGCGTACAAGATATAACCGCCAATTACTCCACCGATTATAGCAGTAATAAGCGATGGCATAGATTTACCAACATCATTACCTTCAACAATACCAAAAGCCATAATACCAATTCCAGCAGCCCATGCCATATCAATCCATGGTGCTCCTTGACCTTGAACGATTAATCCTGCACCGTGATTAGCTAACCAGCTAGTTCCAACAACCCAGCCACCAGCAGCCATACCTCCAAACAAACCGCCTTCTTCTGCACCTTTACCCCAAATCATTAAGATTAGAAAGGGGAATAACATTCCACCAAAAACTGTCGTTGCAATTTCCTGAATTCCCATTTATCACACCTCCAAATATTATTAACTTATCCTAAATTAACAGATTAATATACTCTACTCGTTTTCTGCTATTACATCAGTTACTACTGATGCAAAAATACCGCCTAAGACTGCTCCTACGGACATCCACATTAAAGTAGGTAATGCTGCTGCAATTGGAGCACCACCAAATACGTCTCCCATTGTACCTGCAACACCGATTGCTACTGCCATATCAATTGCTACTGCACCATCAGGTAAATAGAATGCTCCTATATAGTGATTCAAAGCCCACACAAGTGCAACGATTAATGGACCTCCTAACCAGCCTCCTGCAGTTCCAAATGCTTCAGTAAAAAGTCCCCAAATACTGAATACAAATACTCCGGCAATTGCTCCACCGACCAAAGTTCCTAAATATTTCCTCATCAAATGAACCCCCTTTTTTTTAATTAAATCAAAATTTTGAATTTTCAGATTTTTTCTATAAACTACCCTCCTCTCCCTTTATGTTTAATTATTAATATATACTATAAAAGAGCTTACCTAGGCTATATTATAGCATTCCTACTAGATAAACTCTTATAGTCTTATAACTTAATTAATTATAGTCAATTATATCTTTATCAGCAATCAATAAAAGTTGTCATCAAAGCAAAATTATATCAATTATAACAAAAAATTATAAACAACAAAGAAAAAACCCCTATTTAACTTTACAGACATAGATGTACCACAGTTATATAAGCTAGATACACTTATCTTGTAAAAGTTAAATAGGGGTTCTCTATATTTTCTACCCTGTAACTTTTAATTGATTTATTTATAATATTTTAATTGACTCTCACTATCACATCTTATTATATTTCATTATGTTATATACTACATTTCCTCTTTCGCCTTATTGACTTGCAACTTTACGTTTTCAATGTAATTAAATTATAACAGCCACTTCGACATTTTTCAAGTCTTTATTTATATTTTTTCCATAAATCTTGTTCACTAGTTGAAATAGCAGTCACATCTTCTTTTAAAATTTCTTTAATCTGCTCTTGATCGCGTACTAAACCTCCTGCAATAATTGGAACATTTAATTTATCATTTAATTTATTAGCCATTGTAGGTATTACTAGACCGGGTAGTACTTCAATCAAATCAGGTTCAGTACTCTTAACAATATTAACTCCAGTCTTTAATGATTCCGAATCAAGCATAAATAGTCTCTGAATTGTAATCAAATTTTCTTTTTTAGCTGCCTTAATTAAATAACTCTTAGTCGTCATAATTCCATCAATCCCAATCTCTTGTGCTAAGTATCTAATAGCTTCTTTATCCTTACCAATTCCTTTGACCATGTCAATATGCAAAAAAACTAACACATCTAGTTCCATTGCCTTTTCTACTATTTTATTCAAATCTGAGAGCTTACTTCTTAAAATAAAGATAACATCAATCTTATCTTTAGGAACCTCTTCTAAATCCTCGACATCTTTAATAGCAGCTATAATCGGATGGTCTGCTAAGACTTTCTCAATATACATTTAATCTACCTCTTTCTAATTTAATTATCGAATCTAATAGTTGCTTTTACTACTCTCTAATATCTACAAAACGACAATTCTAGTGATAAACCTATCTAGTTTCCTAGTATTACCTCTATTATACTATATTATGACTATTTTCAATTTCTCCTTCTTATTTTTTGATTTTAATCTTTTTATTTATAAACTTTTTTCAATTTACCTTCTACCATTATTACTTCATCATCCAATTCAAGTGTTGGTTTTTCAATAATTCCATCTAAATGACTCTCCACTTCTACTTCTCCTCCCATAGTTGAATTATCACCAATTGCTATATGAACTGTATTCATCACCTTCTCATCTTCTAATATATGACCTACTAACTGGGCTTGGTCATTAGTTCCTATGCCTAATTCAGCAATATTTTTAGCTGCCTGACCATAAGGGCTAATTATTTCTTCTAATTTTCGGGCAGCCTCTGCCCCGTTAACTTTAGTTACATAGCCATCTTCAACAATTAACTCTATCTCAGTCTTACCTACCTCTGCCCCACTCATTGACCCATCTACTACAA
>JAWOFC010000153.1:0-7616 GCA_046482455.1 Halanaerobacter sp.
CAAAAAAGGCGCTCTCTTTTCAAGCGACATTAACTAGATTAACATCTCAGCTGCTGCTTGTCAAGAGAAGTTTTAAATAAGTTCAGTTGTTGAAACTTGTCCTCTCTCAAGCGACATTCACTAATTTATCATAGAGACCAGCAGTTGTCAAGACTTTTTAATTGAAACTTCTAATTCTGATATTGACTCCCTCTTGTAAGTTCGATTAACTCTCTTATACTCACTCATTCTTAGAATTTCATTTTTTTAATAAACAGTTTTTAATAGACAGATAGATATTAATTGTATCTAAACAAATATCTGGAATAACTTTGATAAACTATTCCTAAAAGAAAATTTAATATTTTTTAAATATGGTCGCCAAATTGGATCTCCACAAATACCATGGCAGTTTAACCTCCCATATCTCGCAGGGTCTATGCCCCTAAATTCCTTCGTCCTACCTGTCCATGGGTGGAGGCTGGATATGCTCCTTAACTGGGTCATGCCCTTATGGAAAAATTCTTTCCAGCTTCTCCTGGCTTCGTTTATTAAAGTACAATTCTTCAAATGAATTAAGTTAAGAGAGACAATATATAAATTTAGCTTACTATCTATTTAAGCAGCATTTTTCATATTAGGTCTTTTAATATCATTCAACATCTTTTCTCCATCATACTCTACTTGTTTTCTACCTAAAGTGAAAAGTACTCGAATTAACTTACAGCACAAAACTATCAAAGATTGTTTTTTCTCAAGCGGGTTTTCAGGGCGCGTTGTATAATATTCATGTACTTGTCTAAACTCATCATTCTGTGCCACCAGAGGCATTGCTACTCTATACAATAATGCTCTTAATTTAGGGCGCCCTCGTTTTGTTATCTTCGTTTCACCTTTATGCTTACCTGAACTATTTTCTTTCAAGTTTAAACCCGCTAAACTTATGATTTGCTTGGGATGATCATAATCCCACAAATCACCTACTTCTGAGATGAAGCCCGCTATTGTTTTTACTCCTACTCCATCTACTGTCAGCATTTCTTCAACCCCTGGTATCTTATCTAACAACTTTTCTACTTTATCCATTAACTCTTCCATTTCTTCATTTATAAAACAATATTGCTTTATATGATAGTTAATCTCTTCTTTCCCCATCTGAGTTCCTTCTGTTACACCTATTGACCTCACAGACGCCTTCTTTAACTTCTTAGCTCTCTTTATACCTACGCCCCTTTTAATACCTTCCTCTCGCCATTTAGCTACTATTTCTTCTGCTTCCATCTTAGCTATTTGACCTGGATAAGGGAAATGTTTTAGAGTAGCCAACGCTGCCTTCCCACTCCAATCCTTGAATACTTCATCAAACTCTGGGAAATATATATCTAACCAACGAGTTACTCTATTTTTCACTCTGGTTAAATCTTGCGTTAGCTTTTCTTTATACGTCATAGCTACTCTCATTTCTGCATAAATTCCTTCAGGAATATTTGGCTTAGAAAAGCGGCCATCTTTTACTAATTGGGCTATTACCCTAGCATCTTTAACATCATTCTTAGTTGGATTATTATCATCCAATTCTTTAGATTTCTTAACATGATGAGGATTTACTAGTACTAGTTTTATTTCTTCTTCTCTGATAAATTGAGCTATATTTAGCCAATAATGACCTGTCGGTTCCATCCCTATAATTACTTCTTCTTTCTCATTTTCTTCTTTAACTTTCTTGATCCAATTTAAAAGTTTTTCTAAACCATCTTGAGTATTATTAAATTTTAATGCCTTAGCATATTCAATCCCTCGATAGTCTTGAGCTCTCGCTACATGATTCTTCTTGGCAATATCAATTCCAATCACTAAAGTTGTCAATTTAATTTGCTTAATCTTCTTATTTTGGGTATAATTCATTTGTATTAGCCTCCTTGGTATTTTGGGTGTGTACCAGAATTATACCAAGGAGGTCTTTTTTTGTCGAATGTCATATTTAAACCTAACAGGAATGCTCCTTATTAATAGCTCAAATATGTATAATAATTAAAATTGATTGTAATACTATAAAAAAGAAGATTATAATTCTCTCAGCTAAGAACTGTTTTAGTTGAGAGTACAAAGTTATTAATGGGGGGATGAAGGTTGAAGCGAAGTTATAAATTATTCATATTATTGATTGTCGGACTGCTTATTATAGCAAGTTGTAGTCAAGAACAAGAGAGTAAGATTAAAGGAGCTAAAGAGGGTGATCAGTTAGAAGACGAGCCAACTATTAGAGTAGAATTAGAAAATGGACAGACTAAAGAGATGAAGTTAGAAGAGTATGTGATGGGAGTAGTGGCAGGAGAGATGAAGGAGGGGTGGGCGGAGGATGCTTATGGAGCACAAGCAATTAAAGCACGAACTTTTGTACTGCGTAGAATAGAAGATACTGCTGATAATACAATTAGTGCTGAGCACGAAGAAGCTCAAGCCTATAAACCAGCTAATATTACTGATACTATTAAAGCAGCTGTAGAGAAGACACGAGGTAAAGTTGTAACCTATAATGGGGAATATATTAAAGCCTGGTTTCATTCTAGTGCTGGTGGAGAGACAACGACTGCTAAAGTGGGTTTAAATTATAAGAAGGCAGAACCTGACTATATAGATCCTGTTGAGTCACCTGATGATGAAGCTCCAGCAGATATTAAGAGTTGGCAAGTAGCTCTTTCAGCAGCTGAAATAAAGAAGGTGCTGCAGGAGAAAGGAGTTAATGCCCAAGAGATTAAAGAAGTTAAGATTAAAGAAGATGATGAGACAGGGCGGATTGTAAAATTAGCTATAGAGCATGAAGAGGGTAGTACAGAGATACATGGGGCAGACTTTAGAACGACTATTGGCCCTGATAAATTAAAGTCAACTAAAGTGCAGGAAATAAAGAAAGAAAATGGTAATTTTATTTTTGATGGAAAAGGTTATGGACATGGAGTTGGTATGAGCCAATGGGGAGCTTATAAATTGGCCCAAGAAGGCAAAAGTCCTAGCGAAATAATTAATTATTACTTTAAAGATATTAAAATAGAAGAAATCTATTAACATAATTAGCCATTAATCCAAATTTGGATTAATGGCTAATTAATTTTGACTATTGTAGATAAATATGAGAAAATAATAGTAACCACTTCTAATTATCTATACTTAAAATTTTTGTTTTGATTCTGATATTTACTTTGTTCAAACATGATAATATATAATTTATTAGGAGGGATAAGAGTGGATTATAAAGAAGAATATAATGAATGGCTATCGAATGATTATTTTGATGAAGAGACTAAAGAAGAATTAAGAGCAATTTCGGATAATGAAGAAGAGATTGAGGAAAGATTTTATACTGATTTAGACTTTGGTACTGGTGGTATGCGAGGGATTATTGGTGCTGGGACAAATCGGGTTAATAAGTATACTATCCGCCAGTCAACACAAGGTTTAGCTAATTATATTGCTGAGAATGGAGATAAGACTAAAGGGGTAGCAATTTCTCATGATAACCGTCGTAAGTCTAGAGAGTTTGCTACTGAAGCTGCTTTAGTGCTTGCTGCTAATGGAATTAAAGCGTACTTATTTGATGATTTAAGACCAACTCCTGAACTTTCTTATGCAGTACGGCAGTTGGATGCTACTGCTGGAATTATGGTAACTGCTAGTCATAATCCACCTGAGTATAATGGATATAAAGTATATTGGGATGATGGAGCACAAGTAGTACCACCACATGATGAAGGAATTATCTCTGAAGTTAATGCTATTGAGAGCTTTGCTGAAGTAAACACAATGCCTAAAGAAGAAGCTAAAGAGGATGGTTTATTTGAAATTATCGATCCTGCTTTAGATGATAAGTATATTAAGACTTTAAAAGATCTTTCTTTAAATGAAGATGCTGTGAAAGAAGTTACGACAGATCTTGATATAGTTTATACACCGCTGCATGGGACTGGTAGTGTTTTAGTGCAGAGAATTTTAGATGAGTTAGGTTTTAAAAATGTGCATGTAGTACCTGAACAGGAGGAACCAGATGAAGACTTCTCTACTGTTGAAGACCCTAATCCAGGTAAGCCAGAGGCACTTGAATTAGCTATAGAATTAGCTGATGAAAAAGATGCTGAATTAGTTATGGCAAATGATCCAGATACAGATCGAGTAGGGGTAGTCGTTAGAGATAGTGATGATGAATGGTACTTCTTAAATGGTAATCAAGTCGGAGTTTTATTAACAGAGTATATAGTCAATTCTTTAGATGGGGTACCTGAGAATGGTGTCATCATGAAGACTATAGTAACAACAGAAATGATTAATCCGATTGCTGAAAAATATGATTTAGATGTGATGAATACTTTAACTGGGTTTAAATATATTGGCGAAAAGATTAGAGAATTTAAAGCTGGTAAATACGATAAAGAGTATATCTTTGGTTTTGAAGAGAGCTATGGTTACCTATATGGAACTCATGCGCGCGATAAAGATGCAGTAGTAGCTGCGATGTTAGTAGCTGAAATGGCTGCTTATTATAAGTCGCAAGGTAGTTCTATTTATGAGCAGTTAATGAGAATGTACGAAGAATATGGTTACTATAAAGCAGATTTAGAAGCAATTAGAATGCCTGGTAAAGAAGGACAAGAAAAGATTAATGCGATGTTAGCGGACTTAAGAGAGAACAGTCCAGAAGAGATTAATGGACAAGAAGTAGTAGTTAAGAAAGATTATCTAGTAGGAAAGAGTTATGATTTAGAGACTGGTGAAGAGAGTGAGCTTGATTTGCCAGAATCTAATGTGCTTCAGTTTAAGCTAGAAGATAAGACATTAGTGACTGTCAGACCTTCTGGTACAGAGCCAAAAATTAAGTTTTACTTCTCTGTAGTTGGAGATAGTTCAAAAGAGGCTGACCAAAAGTTAGAAGCTGTGAATTCTGCAGTAATGGATTTAGTAGAATAAATTATAAGGGCAATCGTAAAATGTAATTGATATTGTTTTTGCGATTGCCCTTTAATTATTACTTGATTTTTAAGAGTTATTTTGTTATAATTTCAATATAGTGGTAAACAATTAAATAAGAGAGATAATATTTAACACATTAGTCGGTGTTACTAATTTTTTAAACTTTACTCAAGCGCTTGAGTAAAGTTGAGGAGTTATCAATCTAGTATGGGTATTACAATGAAAGATATTGCTGAAATTGTTGGAGTTACTGAATCTACTGTTTCACGTGCTATTAATAATAAAGATGGAGTAGGAGAAGAAACAAGAGAGGAAATATTAAGGGTTGCTGCCAAACATAATTTTCAGCCCAATCGTCTAGCACAGAATTTAGCTAAACAGGAGAGTAATATGATTGGACTGCTGCTTCCGGATATCTCAAGCTTGTTTTATTCTGATGTTGCTAGAGGAGTGCAGGATTATGCTACTGAAGAAGGATATCAGGTTATAGTCTGTAATACAGATGAAGATAAAGAAGAAGAAGCAACTTATATGAACTGGCTGCAGAGCAATAAAGTAGCAGGAATGATCTTTTTAGGGGGCGGATTAGTTAATAACCAGATTATTAGGTTAGGTTTAACAGATTATCCTCTAGTCTTAGCTAATCGTCTAGTAGAAGAGGTTCCTTTGCCGTCAGTTATTATTGATGATGCAAGTGGAGCTTATAAGGCTACAGAATATCTTTTAGATAAGGGCTATCAAAAAGTTGCTTTATTGCTTGGTCCTGAGAGTTGGCAGGCACAGAATAGATTACAAGGTTATAAGCGAGCTTTAAAAGCAAAAGGGATGGAGTATCAACAAGATTTGGTTATTCATAAGTCGTGGTCGCGCGAAGGTGGTTATCAGGGTTTTTTAGAGTTGATGGAGCTAGAAGAGCCCCCACGAGCTATTTTTGCTGCTGGGAATTTAATTGCTGCTGGAGTTGTTGAAGCTATTAAATTAGGTGGCTACTTTATTCCTAATGATATTGCTGTTGTTGGTTTTGATGATACTATAGTAACATCTGTAATTGATCCCCCGCTAACAACTGTTAGAAGACCGATGTATCAGTTAGGAGTAAGATCAGCTAAGAAGTTATTAGCTTTGATTAATGAAGATCAGTTTGGGACAGGGATTGAAATTTTAGAGAGTGAGCTAGTGATTAGAAAGTCAACTTAAAATTATTAAGGGAGGCTGTTTTAAATGGCTAAGGTAACTTTAAACGATATTACTAAGGTATATAGGAGTAATGAAGAGGGAGATGTAACTGCAGTAAAGAAGGCTAATGTTGATGTTAAGGATAAAGAGTTTGTAGTATTAGTTGGTCCTTCTGGATGTGGGAAGTCAACTACTTTAAGAATGATTGCTGGTTTAGAGGAGATTACTGATGGTGAATTATATATCGGTGATCAATTAGTCAATGATGTGGCACCTAAAGATAGGGATATTGCAATGGTATTCCAAAATTATGCCCTCTATCCACATATGAATGTTTATGATAATATGGCTTTTGGACTAAAATTAAGAAAGTTTGATCCAGAAATAATTGAGGAACGAGTTAATGAAGCAGCAGATATTTTAGATATTAAACCATTATTAGATAGAAAACCTAAAGAGTTATCTGGTGGTCAGCGTCAGCGTGTAGCTATGGGACGGGCAATTGTGCGAGAACCGAAAGTATTTTTGATGGATGAGCCTTTATCTAACTTAGATGCTAAATTAAGAGTTCAGATGAGAGCTGAATTAAGTAAGTTACATGAAAGATTACAGACAACTACTATTTATGTAACACATGATCAAGTAGAAGCAATGACTTTAGCAGATAGAATTGTTGTCTTAAAAGATGGGGAAATTCAACAGATTGATGATCCAATTAGTTTATATAGTGAACCAAATAATATGTTTGTAGGTGGCTTTATTGGCAGTCCTGCTATGAACTTCTTACAGGCTACAATTGAAGAAAGAGGAGATGATTTAGTATTAGTTGGTAAGGGGGACTTTGAACTAACCATTCCACCTGCCATGTCAAATGCTATGGAAGATTTACAGGCCTATATTGATAAAGAAGTAGCATTAGGTATTCGCCCTGAAAATATTTTAGACCCTGCTGTTCATGATGATGAAGAATATAGTGCAGACAACTTAATTAAAGCTCAAATAGAAGTAGTTGAACCAATGGGTTCTGAAATTAATCTCTATCTTGATGTAGGATCTGATGAGAGTATTGTAGCAGTTGTAGATGTAAATAGTGATGCTAGTGTAGGAGATAGAATGGAGTTTGCTTTTGATATGAATAAGGTTCATATCTTTGATGCTGAAACTGAAGAAGCAATCATATAAGATTTTATTTAGGGGTCTCTTAGCTGGGACCTCGTTTTTTAATTTAGAAGAGGTTGGAGGCATAGTTTTTTTAAAAAACACATATATAATTAGTAAAGAGTGGGTAGTGATGAGTAGAAAGTAGGCAATAAGCAAAAAACACTGCATATAGATTACGCACTTAATATGCTATAAGTAGAGCGAATCGGGTTACACGAAGATTTTTCTGTAGTTTAGAAAACTCGGAGGGTGAGTAAAAAGAAGTAAGAAGTGAAGAGTGAAGAGTCATGAGTTAAAAGATAAGAGCAGTAAAGAGTAAGAAGTAAAGAGTAAGAAGT
>JAWOFC010000202.1:0-2984 GCA_046482455.1 Halanaerobacter sp.
CGAGTGAACAACAAGCCTTGCGACGCTGTGACGGAGCAGGATTTACTTCTGGCAGGTGTGCTCTAGATCACTTAAATAAGTCTTCAACTAGTCGCCATAGTCGTGATTTAAAGGCACGGGTAGATATTATTAATCAATCACAAGGTGATCTATTTATTAGTTTACATGTTGATTATAGACCGCAGCAGAAATATGCTTGGGGGCCAATAGTTCTCTATTCTAAGCGGCATCCCCAAAATAAAGTTTTAGCTGCCATTGTACAGAAAGATCTCAATAAGTTAAAGACTTCATCTTCCCAGCATAGAGCCAAGAATAGAGAAGACCTTTATATTTTAAAAGCAAAAAAGACTCCAGGTGTAATAGTCGGAGTTGGTTTTTTTAGTAATGCTTAAGATCGAAAAAGATTGCAGCAGGAGCAAATAAGATTGAGTAAGAGATTTAAAGCTGCTGTGAATCCTATTAGTGAACTTATTCAGAATTATGTTAGAAAATATGATATAAATCAATGGTTGTATTTTGCAGGAAGATGTTGGTTTATCAAGAATAACTGCATTAAGGTTGACTTAACAAATTTAACCGATATAGAATTATTAGAATATCATAATAGAGATATTGTTTTTCTTTTGAGATATGCAACTCTCTCCTTTCTGGATATAATGGTGAATGAGTAGAAACTATTATAATCCACGTGAGGAGAGAGTTTCACTTTTCATATAATTTACCAGAATGCTATACTCTCTGAGGAGGGGTACTATGGAACATAATAATCAAGGACGACGCGAAATGATGCAGGATTTTAAAATCCGATTTTATATATCCTTGGTACTGACACTCCCTATGTTGGTCTTATCTCCTATGATCCAAGAATTGTTCAATTATTCTTTTAAATTTAGTGGTAGCAACTATTTATTATTTTTCTTTGCCACTTTAGTTTTTATCTATGGTGGATGGCCTTTTTTAACTGGGTTATATAACGAAGTAACAACCAAATCTTTAGGAATGATGACCTTAATTGCATTAGCAATTTCAGTAGCCTACTTTTATAGTAGTGCTGTGGTATTTGGTTTAGAGGGAAGGTTATTCTTTTGGGAATTAGCTACTTTAATTGATATTATGTTAGCTGGGCACTGGATAGAAATGAAATCAGTTATTAGTGCTTCTAAAGCTTTAGAAAAATTAGCCCAGTTAATGCCTGATGAAGCTCATTTAGTTCAAGATGGTGAAATTGTTGATGTCAAAATCAATCAGTTGTCTCCAGGAGATGTAGTGTTGATTAAGCCGGGAGAGAAATTTCCTGCTGATGGAGAAGTAGTTGAAGGAACTAGTTATATCAACCAATCAATGTTAACTGGAGAATCAGAGCCAGTAAAGAAAGAAGAAGGAGAGCAGATAATCGGAGGTTCGATCAATGGAGATAGTTCAATTAAAGTTGAAATTACAGGAGCAGGAGAAGAAAGCTATCTCTCAAAAGTAATCAATTTAGTAGAAGAGTCGCAAAACTCAAAGTCCAAAACACAAAATTTAGCTGATAGAGCAGCTTTGTGGTTAACTATCATTGCTATTACTGTTGGTTTATCTACATTAGCAGGGTGGCTAATTGCTGGTTCAGATTTGGCCTTTTCAATTGAACGAATGGCTACAGTAATGGTAATTACTTGTCCTCATGCTTTAGGATTAGCAATACCGCTAGTAGTTTCAGTATCAACAACTCAATCGGCTAAAAATGGTTTGTTGATCAGAAATAGAACTGCTTTTGAAAACTCTCGTAATATTTCTACTATTGTATTTGATAAAACGGGGACTTTAACTGAAGGTGAATTTGGAGTTAGTGAAATAGAGGTTGTTGATGAAACATTCACTATAGAAAAAGTGATTAAAACAGCTGCTTCTCTAGAACAGCATTCTGAACACCCTATTGCACAAGGG
Source organism: Halanaerobacter sp. (assembly GCA_046482455.1). Lineage (GTDB taxonomy): Bacteria > Bacillota > Halanaerobiia > Halobacteroidales > Halobacteroidaceae > Halanaerobacter. Next base: position 1,927 of record JAWOFC010000202.1, read on the forward strand.
ATTATTAATAAAGCTGATAATTTAGATCTTGCTTTGAAAGAAGTACAGGACTTTGCAGCAATTAAAGGTAAAGGGGTAGTAGGAACAGTAGATGGTAAAGAGGTTAAAGTAGTTAGTCCAGCTTATTTAGAAGAGAATAATATTAAGTTAGAAGAACAGTATTTAGCAAATCAAGGGTCCAATACAGTGGTAGTATTATTGATAGAAGATGAAGTTAAGGGGCTACTTACTTTAGCAGATAAAATTCGTGAGGAATCTTATCAAGCAGTTAAAAAGCTCAAAGAGGCTGGGATTAAAACTTGGATGTTAACTGGAGATAATGAAAAAACGGCTTCTAATGTAGCATCAGAGTTAGGATTAGATGGATATTTTGCTGAGGTTTTGCCTCATGAAAAACAAGATAAGGTTCAAGAGCTACAGCAAGAAGGGGAATTTGTAGCTATGACAGGTGATGGAGTAAATGATGCTCCTGCCTTGGCCCAAGCTGATGTTGGAATAGCTATTGGTTCAGGAACAGATGTAGCAGCAGAGACTGCAGATATAATCTTAGTCGATAGTAACCCAGAAGATGTAGTCACATTAATTGATTTTGGTAAAGCAACTTATAAGAAAATGATACAAAATTTAATCTGGGCTACAGGATATAATGCGTTTGCTATTCCTTTAGCTGCCGGAGTATTTTATTGGGCAGGAATCTTAATTTCACCTGCAGTAGGAGCGGTACTGATGTCGTTAAGTACAGTAATTGTAGCAATCAATGCCAAAATGCTTAAGTTAGAGACTAATTAATAAACGAATAATTAATTTCCACTATTGAAAATTATTGTAAAATATATTAAAATATAAGTGTAGCACTTAAGATGGCTTTTAAGGAGGTTTAAGCTGCTTGCAATATAATGCTTAAAACTATTTAAAACATTCTAAAAACACTTGGCTTTTGATTTGAAGTTTGGTATCCTTCGATTCGAACTTCAGGTGGACATCGAAGATACAGCAAAAAGTAGCCAAAAAGCTGCAGAAGCTTATAGTGTTAAAATAGAGGTCCTTGAAGAAAGAAG
>JAWOFC010000218.1:0-2729 GCA_046482455.1 Halanaerobacter sp.
ATCTTCTTCGTTCACATTCTCAGCTAATTCTTCTGCTATTTCCTCATCTTCAGCAAGTAAGTCATTAGCAGTGGCATCAGATACATTATAATCATCTTCATCAATCTCACTGCGTTTCATATTATCCCCAGCTAATTCTTCTGCAATTTCTTCATCACTTAACCTCTGCTCTTGTGGTCTATCTTTGCTTCTTTCTTGCTCTTTTTTTAAGTCTTTTTCTTTATCTTTTACCATTTTAATTCCCCCTTCTGTTATTCTATTTTGCACTTCTTAATAAAAAAGATGTATGGTAACTACTGACACTTTTTAAAGAATAATTTTTCTAGACACATTAAAAAAAGCTATCTCAAATAATGAGATAGCTCCTTATGAAAGTAATTTAATTTTTGATCTCCTCTGTTAAATAGTCAATAAAATCTCCCACTTCAGCAACTATATTTTCAGGCTGGTCTAAATTAGCTTCAAGTTGTCTAATAATCGCACTGCCAACTATAGCACCATCAGCAAAACTGGTTACAGCCGCTACATGTTCTGGCTTGGAAATCCCAAAACCAACTGCTATTGGAGTAGTAGTCAACTCTCTTAACTCTTCTACCTTTTCTTCGATTTCACTTGAAATCTCTGTTCTGGCTCCAGTAGTTCCTGGGGTTGAAACTGCATAAATAAATCCCTGCGACTTCTGGGCTACTTCTTTAACTCGACTAGTCTTACTAGTTGTAGTAACCAAAGAAATTATATCTAACTCATCGGCTAAACTACGTAAGTCTTCATCTTCACCGATAGGCAGATCTGGAATAATCGTTCCATCCACTCCTGCTTCTTCACACTGCTGCACAAATTTTTCTACACCATATTTAAAGACAAGATTATAATAGCCCATTAAGACTAAAGGAATCTCACTTTCAGCTCTAATCTCTGCAACTAACTTAAATATATCATCTAAATTAGTCTGATGCTCTAAACTTCTTTTACCAGCTTTTTTAATTGTAGGTCCATCTGCTAGAGGAGTCGAATAAGGAAGTCCTAACTCTATAATATCTGCTCCCCTTGCTTCTGCTTCTAAGACTAACTCTTTAGTAATTTCCATATTAGGATCTCCAGCCATTAAAAAAGGAATAAAGGCTTTTTGACCTTCTGCCTGTAGCTGTTTGAACTTTTCAGATATTCTGCTCATTTTCTCACCTCTTGACCTTTCTAGATATAAAGTTTAAACTATATAATCTTTCACTTTCAAGGTGTCTCTCAAAGGAAAAAGATATTTGAACCGGACTAGGCAAGTATTAACCCTCTATTTCGATATCCATCTTTTCCCTACAAGTCCTAGCAGACTTTTCGTGATTTGCGAATCTATCTCATTACCATATTTCTTCTAATAATCGTACTTACTATTCTATCTCGATATCCATCTTTTCCGCGACTGAATAAACATCCTTATCTCCCCGCCCGGATAAGTTCATTATAATAATTTGGTCTTCATCCAATTGTGGAGCTAATTTCATCACCTCTGCTACTGCATGAGAGCTCTCTAAAGCAGGAATAATGCCCTCAGTCTCTGATAAGACCTGAAAAGCCTCTACAGCTTCATCATCTGTTACTCCTACATATTCAGCTCGTCCCAATTCTTTTAAATGACTATGTTCAGGGCCAACCCCCGGGTAATCTAACCCCGCTGAAATAGAGTGCACCGGCATTATCCCACCTTCATTGTCCTGTAAAACATAACTCTTAAAGCCGTGAATAATTCCCGGCTCACCTTTAGTCATTGTTGCAGCATGTTCCTCTGTCTCGACACCTCTACCAGCAGCTTCTGCTCCAATCATCTTTACATCTTCATCATCAATGAAGTCATGGAATAATCCAATGGCATTACTACCACCACCTACACAAGCTACTAAATAATCAGGCAATCTCCCTTCTGCTTCTAAAATCTGCTCTCTAGCTTCTTTACCAATTACTGACTGAAAATCACGTACCATACTTGGATAAGGATGCGGGCCAACTGCAGAACCTAGCAGATAAAAAGTATCTTCCACATTCTTGGCCCAATGTTGAATAGCAGCATCTACAGCATCACTTAAAGTAGCAGTTCCCTCTGTAACAGGAGTAACCTTTGCTCCTAATAACCTCATTCTAAATACATTGAGCTCCTGTCTTTCAATATCCTCTTGGCCCATAAAGATCTCACAGTCCATACCAAACATCGCAGCAGCAGTTGCAGTTGCTACCCCATGCTGACCTGCTCCTGTTTCAGCAATTATCTTCTCTTTACCCATCTTTTCAGCTAATAGAATTTGACCTAAAGTATTGTTAATCTTGTGTGCTCCCATATGGTTCAAATCTTCACGCTTTAAATAAATCTTTGCTCCACCCAATTTTTTTGTTAAGCGCTCCGCATAATATAAAGGGTTAGGACGTCCAACATACTCTCTTAAATAATACTCAAACTCTTCTTTAAACTCCGCATCATCTTTATATTTCAAATATGCCTCTTCTAACTCTTCTAGGGCTGGCACCAACATTTCTGGTACATAGCGCCCTCCAAAATCACCAAATTCACCATATTTATCTCCTGCCATTTTCATAATCCCTCCACTAATTCAATTTAAAATCCTATAATCAAAATATCTCATTATATCTTTACTGTTACCTACTTACTTCTTATTATAGCTGTCTATTCCTTCTTATTTTTTCTCAACTTTCTATTCTAAATTCTCAATTGTGTTTTTTTG
>JAWOFC010000053.1:0-3933 GCA_046482455.1 Halanaerobacter sp.
TTTTGCCATTTCTACAGCTTCATCAACATCTTTATGCAGTTTCCAATTAGCACACATAAAAGGAGTTCTCATTTCCTTCACCTCCGAATAATAGTTAGATGTTGGCAGCAGTCTATAGCTGCCAACTATATTTCATTTATTACAAATTTATTTTTAAATTAATTTTAATTACATACGCAACCTATTCTCTACTTGTTATCTAGTGCGTCCCTACCGGTTTTTGTAGGACAAAAACCGTCCGTGATGTGGTAGTTTATTATCTTTACCATATCATTTCTGTTGAACGCAACCTATTCTCTACTTGTTATCTAATGCGTCAAATGCTGGTAACGGCTTTCCTTCAATCACTCTTAAAGAAGCCCCTCCACCAGTAGAAATATGTGTTACTGCATCTTCTAATCCAGCTTTCTTAACTGCAGCAGCAGATTCTCCACCGCCTACAATAGTAGTAGCATCTAAGTCACCTAAAACTTTAGCTACTTTATTAGTTCCTTTAGCAAAAGCATCCATTTCGAAGACGCCTAAAGGACCATTCCAAGTAACTGTCTTAGCATCTGCTAGAACTTCAGCAAACTTATCTATAGTCTTAGGGCCAATATCAAGAGCTTGCCATCCTGCCTCAATCTCATCAACAGCAACTGCTTTATTATTTGCATCTGCTGCAAAGTCATCAGCAACTACTACATCAACCGGCAGTACTAGATTAACACCATGCTCTTTAGCTTTCTCAACTAATTCATTTGCTAAGTCCATCTGATCTTCTTCAACTAAGGAATCTCCTACTTCATTACCTTGTGCTTTAAGGAATGTATTGGCCATTCCACCACCGATTAAGATTGCTTTAGCTTTACCCATTAAGTTCTCTACAGTGCTCATCTTATCAGAGATTTTAGCTCCACCCACAATTGCTACATAAGGTTGAGCTGGCTCTTCAACTGCTGGCTTCATAGTTTCAATCTCATTTTGCATTAAGAAACCTGCTACAGCTTCTGGAGCATATTTTGCCACTCCTGCTGTAGAAGCATGAGCTCTATGAGCAGCACCGAAAGCATCATTGACATAAACATCAGCTAGGTCAGCTAACTGCTTAGCAAATTCATCATCATTAGACTTTTCACCAGCATTAAATCTAGTGTTTTCTAATAATAATACATCTCCAGCTTTTAATTTAGAAACTGCTTCTTGAGCTTCTTCTCCTACTGTATCGTCAGTTTTAGTAACTGTATCATTTAACTGATTAGCTAAAGCATTAGCTACTGGATCGAGGCGTAAATCTTCTTGTACTTCGCCGCCTGGACGACCAAAGTGAGCCATTAAAATCACTTTAGCACCCTCATCCTTTAGATAATTTATAGTTGGTAGTGCAGCTTCAATTCGAGTCTCATCTGTAACATTACCATCATCATCAACTGGCACATTAAAGTCTACTCGAACTAAGACCTTCTTTCCTTCTACCGCTACATCTTTAAGTATCTTTTTCTCCATTTTTAATTACACCTCCGCATTAAAGTTCAATTACTAATTAAGAATTGACAATTAAAATCAACTATTAGTCTTCTAACGTTAATAATCCAGGGCCAAAAGCAATATTGGCCCTGAATCTTAATTACTAAAAGTTAACTTACACCATTTTAAGAGCTAAATCGATAACTCGATGCGTATAACTTAACTCATTGTCATACCAAGAGATAATCTTAACCATGTTACCATTTACAACCATAGTGCTGTCTCCATCTACCTTAGTGGATTCAAACTGCCCCATGATATCACGCGATACAAGCGGCTCTTCAGTATAACCTAAAATACCTTCCATTTCTCCTTCAGCTTTTTCAGCAAACATTTCATTTACTTCATCTACAGTTACATCTTGTTCTAGAGCATAAACACCATCAATACAAGAACCATTAGGAACTGGTACTCGTAGTGCCATACCATCTATTTTACCTTCTAATTCAGGTAATACTCTAGTTGTAGCAATTGCAGATCCAGTTGTTGTTGGAATAATATTTTCAGCAGCAGTTCTACCTCTTCTGATTTTGCTTGCAGGAGCATCTAAGACAGACTGACTAGCAGTATATCCGTGTACAGTAGTAATAATACCCTGCTTTAAGCCAAACTCATCATTTAATGCCTTAACTACTGGAGATAAAGCATTAGTAGAACAAGATGCATTAGAAACAATCTTATCATCATCAGATAATTCATCTCCATTAGCACCTAGTACAATTTCTGCATCAATCTCATCTTTAGCAGGTACAGTCAATAGAACTTTATCTGCTCCAGCTTCTAGATGCTGTTCTAACTGTTCTTTATAGCGGAATACACCAGTAGCTTCAATTACAAGATCTACGTCTAATTCATCCCAAGGTAATTCTGTAGGATCTTTAACTTTACTAATTGCAATCTCCTTACCATTTACAACTAAATTTCCATCTTTAATCTCTACCTCTCCATCAAACTGACCATGTACAGAGTCATATCTCAATAGATAAGCTAAGTTCTCTACATCCACCAAATCATTAACTGCAACTAATTCTAAATCTTCAATCCCTCTATCCTCTAAAAGTCTTAAGAAACCTCTTCCAATACGTCCAAAACCATTAATAGCTACTTTTGCCATTGTAAACTCCCCCTTAAGTATTTTTGTTAAGTTTTAATCTATGTTAATAAGTTTATCTGCTCAATCTTCACACAAATTAACCATTTCTCGTGCTGCACTCTCATCGGTAATTAATACATCTTGATATTGACTAGATACTACAGACAGAATAGCTTCTGCCTTGTCTTTCCCACCAGCAATTGCAATTACTTTATCTATTTTGGATAAGTTCTTCAACTTTAACCCTACACTAGCAGTTGAATAGACTATCTCACCCACAGGGTTAAAATAGTAGCCAAAACTCTCTCCTACTGCTCCTCTAGCAGTTAATTCTTCAATCTGCTTTTGAGGCATATCACGCCTTTGGGCCATCATTTCTGCTGTACCAATACCTTGCACTAAAAAGTCCGCATTACGTGCTAAGTCTAAAATCTGTTTAACAAATGGTTCATTAATAATTGTAGATAGCGTATCTTCTTTTAAATTATCTGGAATATGTAATAGATGATATCTTCCGCCTAATTTATTAGCAATCTTAGCAGCAATTGTATTGGCTTGAATCTCAACCTTTTCTCCTAAGCCGCCTCGGGCTGGAACTACAGTGATATCCAAACTCTCTTCTAAAGGTGACATCATTTCTGCTACAGTCGATAAAGTATTGCCGCCGGTTACAGCGATAATATCTTCTTCAGTGATTTCTCTGATCAATAAATTAGCAGAAAATCTACCTAATCCCTTAGTTCCATGATTATAATTTAACCCTTCTGGCACTACATATACATCTACTTGTAAAATTTCTTCTAATTCATCTTCCAAATAAGTGGTGCCTCTCAATTTCTTAACATAACCATCTAATTGTGAAAGTATACTCTTACCTCGGGTAGTTATTTTAGCTCCACTGCTAGTAGTAGTAGTATACTCTTTTTCCTTAAAGAAATTCAGATGGTTTCTAATAGTTCGTTCACTTAGATTCAATCTCTTCGATAGTGAACGACGTCCAATAGGTTCAAAACTATTGATAGCCCTCAATATTGCATATCTTTCTTCAACTAACTGTCTTACCTCTGGTGCTATCTTTTGCTGCAGTTTGAAATGATTCACCATCTTGATCCCTCAACTTCCTTTCGGGACAAAATTGTCCGCCTTGTATTTATTTGTCCCACAAAGGCTAAAAAAATATATACCACTGAAAAGGAATATTTCTCTCCCCTTCAACTTACTGCACTTTTATTATAATATATCTAAGCTTAAATGTAAATAGAAATATGAAAAAATTATGTATTTAGCTGTCAGCTATCAGCTGTGAGCTGTGAGCTAAAAGCATAAATTCAAAA
>JAWOFC010000061.1:0-4413 GCA_046482455.1 Halanaerobacter sp.
AACAAAAGAAGTCTTAGGAGACTATAAAACCGAACCTCATTTCTCTCCTCAGCGCAGACAAGAAAAAATGATTCACTTTCTATTAAAAAATGAGGAAAAACCCTTTTTTGAGTTCTGTAGTCAAGAATTTAATATTAGTAGAACTACAATCTATCATGATCTGCAAAAAATTAATGAACATTTAACTGAATATGATTTGAATCTAGAAAAAAATAGTAATCAGAGAATGATCTCAGGCAGAGAGATTAATATTAGAATCTTAATGGTTACTAATATATTCAATATGCTTAGCCAAAAAAATAAAGAAGATATAATCTATCTGTTAGATCAAGGTGAATCAATTATTACTTCCGACCATAAAATATTGAAACCCTTTGCTCCTAGTTTAGATTTACAGGAGATCAGACAGGCTATTAAAATGATAGAAGATAATGCCCAATTGTTCTTTACGTTTCAATCACAACTCTACTTAACCTTGTATATAGCTGTTAGTATTAAGAGAATAAAAGCGGGCAATATGGTAAAAATCACTAATAAAAATAGTATCATAGATAAGTATCAACAGGATTATCAACTAGCCAGATCAATCTCTCAAACTATTGCAGAAAAATTTAACACAGAAATTCCCGAGGATGAGATCATAGGTGGACTCTTATTGACCTGGTGTAATGTAGATTATGATAAGAGATTTAATAATAAAGAATATATTAAAGAAAAAGTAGATAGCAGTATTATTAAGACTGCAGACAGGATAATTAATGAGTTTAGGCAGAGTCTAAGTTCTAATTTAGAGGATAACTCTACCCTATTCATAGGCTTAATCCTCTATCTAAGACGTATTCATATCAGGGCAGCTCATGATATTATCATCTCTTCTAGAGATTTTGAAGAGATTCAAAATCTAACTGTAATCAGTAGTCTAGTCAATAAAGATGATGTTAAAAAGATTAATGATAAGATAAAGATCATCCATGAATTAAGGAACTATTTTTCACTTCAATAATGACCATATTCTTTCTGTTAACTCTTATTGATATAAACTCCTTCTCATACTAAAACTTTAAACAACTACCTTCTTCTTTCAAATTGAATTTATTTCTAAATTATTATTTTTTTACATTAAAGAGAAGGTAGTTGATTGAAGCTTTAATTATTATAATCTATAGCTCTAATTTCTCTTTTTAATTCTGTTCTGTCCATTTTTCTCGCTGATATTCTTCTAAATATTCAAAATTTTTCTCTTCAGTATTAAAATAGTCAGTCCCTTCTGAAAAGTCCTTTGCATTCATTTTAATATCAGATTCAGTATCTATATATACTTCACTCATTGTTGAGTTTTCTTTCATCTTATTGATCTTAACTTGACTCTCCGTATAAATATATGCGTTTTTTAATGTTACATTATTCCCAAGAGCCAATTCAACCTGACTGTCCATCCGATTAGTCTCATTATCTTCATTATATTTATAGATATGAATATTTTTCACTTTAATATTATCATCAGAATTAAGTTTAACTTGGTCTGAAGTAGAGAGTAAAAGATTTTTTATCCTATTTTTCCCGTTCGTGTTAGCTTTGAAGTTTAGTTTAATTTGACTATCAGAATGAACCTCTACATTCTTTATTTCAGTTGTTTCGTTTAAAGTAATCTTAACTTGTCCCTCTGCATCAATATATACATTTTCCATTTTAGCCTCTTCTTCTTCGACTTTTCCTTTTTTATCATTTATTGTAACTTGGTCTTCTGTATTGATAGTTACATCCTGCATAACAAAGTTTTCTGTAGGGGTTATCTTAACATGACTTGGTGAATCAAGAGACAGATCTTGCATAGTAAGATTTTTTTCTGCTGTTAAATCAATTTGGTCTGATGAGTCAATAGTTATATTTTGCATGCTATTATTTTTAGCTAATTCCATATCAGTCTTCTCTTCTGTATCAATTTTAAGATTATTTATTGTAGAATCAGCTCCTAAATCCATATCAACCTTTTCCTCGGTATTGACTTTTTTATTTTCTAAACTATAAGACATATCAGATTTATCTATTTTATTAGATATTGCCTCTAATGAATTATGATCTGTATTAGCTCCAGTAGCATTTGGCATTAATTTTGCTAAATCTAGATCTTCCACTAATATTTTTCTGACTTCATTTTTGTCTTTAATAACAGCAGTACTCCGCAGCTTATCTTTACTGGAATTAAATTCTATTTTAATTTCTCCTTTTTCTAGCCAACTGTGATCTGGGCTCTTTAATATTATTTTTTCATCCCAGTTATCTTGAGTACTGCTCTCCCAAATGTCATTATTTAAATTACTTTTACCGTACTTTAGACCAGCTTCGGCTAGATAAAAAGCTTTTGTCAGCTTTTTTCTTTCCTGGAGTCTTTCTATCTCATTACCAATTAATGAATATAAATTCAGCAGCAATATAGAAAGAACTGTCATGACGGTTAGAGTTAAGAGCAGAACAGCCCCTTCATTTTGATTAGTTAACATAGATTAATCCCTTTCTTTGCAAAATTATTGGTTGCGAAGACTGATATATCTTTTAATTTCTCTGTCTTTATTATCTAATCTTAAATTGATTTTAAACTGCTCACCTTGCTTATTAAATTTAATCTCCTCTACATCAGTTAATATTTTTTTCTTTTGCTTTTGCTGTCTGATAATTGTTCCATTTTCCAAATAATATTCAATCTTATCTTCCTTATCTTCAATGATTAATTTCTTAGAATTATTCTTAATTTTTATCTTTTCAGAAGATTTGCTATCTTTAGTTAATTGAGTAGTAAATAATCGCACTTTTTGCTGTTGAGTTATCACTTGTTGACCCGCATTCCAAACTTTCCAGCCAGCAAGTTGAGCATTATTGATTACTATAGAAATAGTACCTACCAAAATGACTGTTAAAATAATTTCTAAGAGAGTAAATCCTTTTTCAGAACTTAATTTTTTAAACATTTTTAGTCCCCACTGTCTAATCAAAGATTAAAGTTGTTAATTTAGTTAAAGTTATTTCGTTCTTTTTAACAATTACTTCTACTTTGACTAATTCATTATTAGATATAGGAGTTGAATTAATCTCTAGATCTAACTCTTGAGGAGTCTCTACCTTCTTTTCTTCTTCAACTCCTACGCTTTCAATTTGTTCTAATTGATTTTTAGCAATTCTGAGAGCTTGATTTTGTTCTTGACTACTAGTAATTAATTCTGTACTATTTGTAAAGGCATTCAAGGCAGGTAAAATAAAGACTGCAAGTAACGATATACCGAGAATTAATTCTAAGAGAGTAAAACCATTTTCAGAGTTCAGATTAATAATTGACAATGATTTTTTCTCCTCCTATTCTAGTATTTTATTTAGATTTGATAGCGGATCTTTTTTATGAATTTATGGATTTTTATCCCATAACCTTTTTTATTAGCAAAAAATCTCAATAATGAACAAAAAATTTAAAATTCCGGAGTTAAATCCGGAGCCTCAGACTATATCATTATTAAAATATGTTATCAAAGTTAAAAAGTTGAAAATATCAAATAAGGCTGATATACTAATAATGAAATAAAGAGAAAAGGGGGGATTAAAAATGAATCAAGAGAGAGTTATTACCAATGATACTTCGGGACAGGAAATATTCACTAGGGTCTTTGGATGGATGGCGTTAGCCTTGGGCATTACTGCCTTAGTAAGCATGTTAACTATCCGTTCGGGACTAATTAGACCTATCCTATCTAATCCCATTATTTTCTATGGTCTAATTATTGGTGAATTAATTATGGTCTGGATTCTATCAAGTAAGATTGGGAGTATGTCCATAGGAATAGCAAAATTAATCTTCTTTGCCTATGCAGCTGTTAATGGTCTAACATTCTCAGCTATATTCATTGCTTATACCTCTACTTCAATTACTTCTACCTTTGCCATCACAGCAGGCATTTTTGGATTTATGGCTGTTTACGGTTATAATACTGAACAGGATTTAACTTCTTTTGGCAGTTATGCATTAATGGGCGTTGTCGGTTTAATTATTGCTAGTATAGTTAATATCTTTTTAAATAGTTCTATGTTATATTGGATTATTACTTATGCAGGAGTTATTATTTTTACCGGTTTGATTGCTTATGATACACAGAAGATAAAAAGAATGGCTCACAGTGCTACTTCCGGCAAGAAGGTAGCTATCTTAGGAGCTTTATCTCTCTATCTCGATTTTATTAACTTGTTTATCTATCTTTTACGTATTTTTGGCAAGAGAGAATAACTGAGTGTAACCACCTCTAACTTCGAGGTGGTTTTGCTTTTAATATCCAAAAAAATAAAAAAATAGCACTTAATTAAAAGTAATATAATTACTATTATATCACAGTTTATAATTGGCGGCGACTTATATGACTTAATTAAATTAGA
>JAWOFC010000212.1:0-3761 GCA_046482455.1 Halanaerobacter sp.
GTTCAGGTTGATGATGTTCTTTAATAGTTTCTTTATATTTTGCTTTAGTCTGAAAGATATAGCCTTCATTAAATTCAACTAGTTCAATCCCTCTCTCAGGTGAGCTGTATTCTTCCTCTAACTGAGCTAAATAATCCTGAATCTCTTCTTTATCAAAAGCAGTTACTTCTTTTATCTCTGCAGTCTTAATCGGCTCAGTTGCCATAAACAAGAGTGCCTCTAACTCCGCCTTTTTTTCTGCCTCAGTCATGTTTTTTCACTCTCCACTTGATAGATCATTACTTCAGTAAAATTATTCTCTTGTTCTACTTTAACCTCTTCTATCTTAATTAATTCTAAAAGAGACATAAAAGTGACTATAATCTCTAGTCTAGACTCTAAACCAGAAAATATCTGCGGCAAAGTCGCCTCACCATCTAAGTTAGTAACCTGCTGCATGATATAGCCTTTCTGCTCTTTCATTGTTATATCTGCAGGCTCTAAATGAGGTATGTCAGTCTTAGTTTCTTCCGCTTCTTCTTCCTTTCTTTCCTGCTTTTTAGCCAACACCCGTTTAAAAGCAGCTGCAAACTGATCTAAGTTAATATCCTCTAATGGAGACTCTGCAGCAAAGTCTAATTGGGATAATAAAGGAGCTACATTACGCGTATATGACTTACGCTGTTCCTCTTCAAACTCTCTTAACTCTCCTGCTAAGTCTTTATATTTTTTATACTCTAATAGCCTTTCAACTAACTTCTGCCTAGGGTCTTCTTGGTCTTGACTAGCTTCATCCTCTTGACTCGGCAGCAGAGTCTGGGCTTTAATCTCCATAAGACGAGCTGCCATAATCAAGAATTCACTGGCTACATCTAAGTCAAGGCGCTGCATAGTAGCAATATAGTCTAAATACTGCCTTGTAATCTCAGCAATCTTAATATCATAGATCTCTAACTCATCCTTTTGCAGCAGATGCCATAATAGATCAATTGGCCCTTGAAAGGCATCAATTTTAACTTCATAAGACATAGTATGCTCCTGCCTTTCTATCTCATATTCATTGCTTCTTTAACTTCAGCTAAAGTTTGACTTGCAATCTTTTGCGCCTTCTTAGCCCCTGCTTCTAGAATCTGGTCTAATTGGGCAGGATCAGCTAATAGTTCTTCTCTTTTCTTGCGAATATCAGCAGTCTGGGCAATCAATGCTTCTGTTAACTCTTCTTTGCAGTCCACACAGCCTAATTCAGCACTTCTGCAGTCCTCAGCAATCTTATCGGTACGCTCTTGATTAAAGATTTCATGAAATTCATAGACTGAGCAGACCTCTGGATTACCAGGGTCACTCAATCTTATTCGTTCGGGGTCAGTTACCATTTGATTAACCTTATCTTGAATCTCATCTTTACCATCAGCTAAATAGATTGCATTACCATAACTTTTACTCATCTTACGTCCATCTAACCCCGGCAGTCGCGGCACTTCTGCCAACTGAGGCTCCGGTTCTGGGAAGACCTCCCCATATAGATGATTAAATCTTCGTGCAATCTCGCGTGTAATTTCAATATGCGGCAGTTGGTCTTCTCCAACTGGTACTACATCTGCTTTCGGAAATAGAATATCTGTTGCCTGTAAGACAGGATACTCTAATAAACCAAAAGGAATCGCATTATTCTCTCCTAACTCTTCAATCTGTTCTTTGTAGGTTGGATTTCTCTCTAACCTACCAACAGAGACAATCATTGATAGTAATAAATTAAGTTCTGCAATCTCTGGAATATCAGACTGGACAAAGATAATACTCTCTGCAGGGTCAATTCCAGCACTAATCCAGTCAGCTACCATCTCTCTAATATGCTGCTGTATATTTTCAGTCTGGTCATATTTAGTCGTTAAGGCATGCCAATCAGCCACCTCAAAAACACAGTTATAATCCTCTTGTAGCTGCGACCAATTGTCTAAAACACCAATTAAATGACCTAAATGCAATTTACCTGTAGGACGCATTCCACTTAAAATAGTTTCTTTCTGATTCGACATTTAAATTCCTCCTATATAAAATTATAGATTTAATTAGCTAGATAAAGACATGTAATACATTAAAGATTGGAATTTGAGCTAATAAAGAAAAAATAGGATTAATTATGAATCTAATCCAACCCATAAAGACAAATAATAGTAAAAAGAAAGGACCATAGGCTTCCAAATTTCTAATTATTTTCTCTTTACCTTTCGGAATCAGCCCCTCCAAAATCTCTGAACCATCTAAGGGCGGCACAGGAATCAAATTAAAGATAGCTAAACCTAAATTAACAGCTACTCCTAAACCAAAAAAGATAACTACAATATTTTGATCAATAAACCTACTAAAAAAGCCGCCCAAAAGATTAAAGGTTAAGCCTAAAATAACAGCTATCAATATATTAGCTGTCGGACCTGCTAATCCTACTAACATCATACCGTGTTTTCGATTATTAAAGTTGCGCGGATTGACCTGTACGGGTTTAGCCCACCCGAATCTCCTTGTAATCAATAAGACTAAAGTTCCTAACAGACTCAAATGTGCCATCGGATTTAAGGTTAATCGCCCCTGCATTTTGGGCGTAGGATCTCCTAATAAATCAGCTGTCTTACCGTGCGCATATTCATGAAAAGACAGAGAAAATAACAAGAGTGGAATCAAGAGAATATATTGTACTAATACCATTTTAATCACTCTCCTTGTGAGCTAAAATTTCTTCTAAATATTCCTTCTCTTCTTCATAATTTTTTACTTCACCATTTAATTTAGCCTCTTTCAACTCATCTAATGCTTCTCTAAAGATTGGCCCTGGACTATAGCCTAAGTCAATAATGTCTTCACCACTGACTTTAACATCTATCCACTGCAGCTCTTCTAAATATAGTCTAACCTTATCTTCCAAAGAAAAGTCTTTAGTTAATAAAAATAACATATCTTCAATCGCTAAACCCTGCAGCAGATAATAAATATCACTATTACTCTTAGTCTCATGCAAAATTTTAATATATTTATCAGCTTTTTGACTAGTCATCAAACGATCAAAAAGATTCTTGTTAATATTAAACTGATTAGCAAAGTCCTTAACTTCCGTCTCATTTAAACCATGGACTAAAACAATTAAATATAAGACCCATTCTTCAAAACTAATCATCACATCTAGGTTATGCAGCCAATCTAAGACCTTGTCTACATTATTCTCTAAAGACTCAGTTTCATGATTCCATTCAATTGCTGGAGAAAAATACTCTAAAATATTATACTCATCTAATAAGGAGATAAAGCGGACTGGATTCTTATCTTTTAATCCTAATTCTAATTTATTAAATAAACGATCATGACTTAACTTTTCGATCACATCTAATTTAATAGCATGTCTCAATAAATCTTCAGTATTCTCCTCAAATTCATAATTGTAACGACTAGCAAAGCGAAATCCTCTAAAGATTCTGGTCGGATCATCATAGAGACTGAAATTATGCAGTAATCTAATCAGCCCTGCTTCTAAATCCTCTTTGCCAGAAAAATAGTCTACTAGCTGTGCAAAGGAAGATTGATTTAACTGAATTGCCAACGAATTAATAGTAAAGTCTCTTCTAAATAAGTCTTGTTGAATAGAACCTTTCTCTACTTCAGGCAGACTAGCTACTTGCGGGTAATATTCAACTCGAGTAGTAGCAATATCTAACTTTAAGTCCTCTAAACTTAGTACTGCTGTACCAAACTCATGATAAATATCCAACTCTCCTCCCAACTCTTTAGCTAAC
>JAWOFC010000041.1:0-4175 GCA_046482455.1 Halanaerobacter sp.
GGAGGTAGAAGAGACAGTAGCAGAGACTGAAGAAGAAACAGTAGAAGAAACAGTAGAAGAAACAGTAGAAGAAACTGAAGAAACTACAGAGGAAAAAGAAGCTGAAAACAGTGAGGAAGCAGCTGAAACTGCAGAAGTAGAAGCAGAGGAAGATGCTGAAGCTGATGAAGAGGCTGAATTTAAATATAGCGATAATGATATTGCTGATTTAAGCAAAGGTCAGAAAGTTACTGGTACTGTAGTTGAGATTAATGACAATGGTGTTTATGTTGATGTAAATTATAAGACAGATGGATTTATTCCATTACGCCATTTAAGTCATCGTCCGGTAGAAGACGCTCATGATATTGTGAGTATGGACGAAGAAATTGAAGTAGTTATCTTAACTTTAGAAGATGATGAAGGTAATATGATTTTATCAAAAAAACAGGCAGATTATGAAAAAGCCTGGGAAAAAATTGTTGAAGCACATGAAAATGATGAAATTATTGAAGCTGAAGTTACTAAAGAGGTTAAAGGTGGATTAGTAGTTGATGTGGGGCTAAGAGGTTTTGTTCCTGCTTCTCATGTAGCAATTGATTATATTGAAGATTTAAGTCAATTTGTAGGTGATACTTTAGAGTTAAAGGTTATTGAAGCTGAGAGAGAGAATAATAATGTTGTCTTATCTAGAAAAGCATTATTAGAAGAAGAAAGGGAGCAAAAAGAAGAAGAAATTTTAGCTTCTTTAGAGGAAGACTCAGTTGTTGAAGGAACAGTTACTAAGTTAGTAGACTTTGGTGCTTTTGTTGATTTAGGAGGTATTGAAGGGCTACTCCATATTTCTGAAATATCTTGGGGGAGAATTGATCATCCTGAAGATATATTAGAAGAGGGAGAAGAGATTAAAGTTAAAATTTTAGGTGTGGATCAAGCAGAAAAAAGAATCTCTCTTGGTTTGAAGCAGATCCAACCTGATCCGTGGGAAGAATTTATTACTGAGTATGAAGTAGGGGATGTAATTGCAGGTAAAATTACTAAAACTGTTGACTTTGGAGCATTTATGGAAGTTAAACCTGGGGTAGAAGGTTTAATCCATATTTCTCAGTTATCTCATGATCATGTAGAGACTGTAGAAGAAGTTGTGACCGAAGGAGATGAGGTTGAAGCTCAAGTTATTAATATTAATCCAGAGGAAAGAAAGATTGGATTAAGTATTAAAGAATTAGAGTCTAAACCAAAACAAAATAAATCTGCTAGTAAAAATAAACAGCAAAAAAGCAAGACTAAGCAGCAGTCTAAAAGTAATAAAAAGAATAAGAAACCGAAGCGAGAGAAAGAAAGCGGTACTAAGATTGGTGATCTGATTGGTGATGAATTAGATGAGATTTTCGATTAAATAGATGCTGATAAGGAGTCCTGACTGTTAATAGTCAGGACTTTATTTTACTTATATTCCTTCATATCCCTTCTGATAGAGCATAAATTTTAATTAGGGAGGGATAATATGCTTAATTTTATTTGGGCAGCTATGATAATTATAGGATTTATAGTAGCAGTTATTAATGGCAGAATGGCTGAACTATCAACAGCAGTTTTAGAGTCAGGTGAAGAGAGTGTTATGACAGTACTCAAATTGATAGGTCCGATGTCTTTATGGCTCGGGATTATGAAATTAGCTGAAGAAGCAGGCTTAGTAAAGATTTTAGCCCATTTATTTAAACCGCTAGCTAGATTTTTATTTCCTAAAGTTCCAGCTGATCATCCTGCTTTAGGAGCAATTATGATGAACTTTAGTGCTAATCTATTAGGATTGGGTAATTCTGCTACTCCTTTGGGCATTAAAGCTATGAATGAACTGCAGAAACTAAATAATAATTCTTCTCGGGCATCTGATGCGATGTGCACTTTTTTAGTGATTAATACTTCTAGTCTGACCTTGATTCCAACAACTATTTTAGCTCTACGGATTAGTGCTGATTCTAATCAAGTAACCTCAATAATTGGAACTACTTTATTTGCTACTGCTGCTTCAACAGTCATGGGTCTGTTGGTAAATAAGTTTTTATTGAAATTTGAGATGAATAATTATGGTTGATATTATTAATTTCATTTCACAGTCTGCAATCCCTGCTCTGATAGTCTTCATAATATTATTAGCTCTTTATCGCGGGATTGATGTCTATGATGTTTTTACAACTGGAGCCATGGAAGGCGTTTCTATAGGAATAAAGATTCTGCCTTCTTTAATAGCTATGTTAATGGCAATTAGTATCTTTAGAAGTTCTGGTGCCTTAGATTTATTATTGGAATTAATCTCTGCTCCCTTAGAAATGATAGGCGTTCCTAAAGAGATTATTCCTTTAGGGTTGATTAGACCTTTGTCAGGGACTGGTTCTTTAGGATTAGTAGCTGATATAATTAATAAATTTGGCCCTGATTCTTTTATTGGCAAGGTAGCTTCTACTATGCAGGGCAGTACTGAAACTACTTTTTATGTAGCAACTGTTTATTTTGGGGCAGTTAAGGTTAAAGATACGCGTCATACAATTTTAGCGGGCTTAATTGCCGATTTGGTTGGTTTTTTTGCTGCTATCTTTATTTGTCGATTAGTCTTTAATTAAAAATGTAGAATTTTATAGATTATAGAGTAATGTGTGAATAAAAAGCAGGATTTTATAGATTGATGTGGAATGTATATATATTGAGAGTCATCTCCATTTTCAAGTCTCTAGTGTGAATTAGAAGTATTACAATATTTTAACTGTATGTAATAAATATTGAGAACTTTCAGCTAAAGAAAGATATTGGGAGCTAGAGTATTTAGTGTAGGAATATGATGCTTCTACTCTTTTGATTGTATGGTCTTGAATTTTAATTATCAATTCTAAATTCTCAATTGTCAATTAATTTGGGGATGGAAAGAAATTTAGTTATCTATAAAGCATTGTAATGACAGGTATGAATTTGGCTGAAAGCACTAATATTGAGAATAGGAGTGAGATGAAGGTGGAAGAGAAGTATATTGATTTACATCTGCATACAACTGCTTCTGATGGTAGTTTGGAGGCACAAGAAGTTGTAGCTAAAGCTGAAGAATTAGGTTTTAGTGCAATTGCAATTACTGACCATGATACAATAGATGGCATTCAAGCAGCTTTAGAAAGAGCTGAAAATTTCAGCTTAGAGGTAGTGCCTGGGATTGAGATAAATACTGATTATAGGAATACTGAAGTTCATGTTTTAGGCTATTATATTGACTATGAAAATAAGGTATTATTGAATAAATTAAAAGAGTTAGAAGAGGCTCGTTATTTACGAGCAGAAAAGATAGTGCATAAATTGAGTGATTTAGGTCTTGAAATTGATTTTGATGAGGTTGTAAATTTAGCTGATGGTTCAGTAGTTGGCAGGTCTCATATAGCTCAAATTATATTGGAAGAAGGATATTTGCAGGAGTGGAATCAAGTTTTTGAGCAGTATATTGGGTGTCAGGCCCCTGCTTATGTGGAACGAGCCAGTTTAGATGTGCAGGGAGCTATTAATTTAATTAAAGAGGTAAATGGAATTCCCATTATAGCTCATCCGGGTTTAATTGGTGATGACCAAGCTCTAGAAGAGTTGATTGCATTGGGAGCTGAAGGTATTGAGGTCTATCATACCGACCATAGTAAAGAAGAAGAAGAGAAATATTTAGAATTTGCCAATAGGAATGATTTATTAATTACTGGTGGCTCTGATTGTCACGGGCCAAAGCGAAAATCAGGATTATTATTAGGAAGAGTTGAAGTGCCCTATCTAAGATTAAGAGAATTAAAGCAATTTTATAAGGAGGAAATGATAAAATGTTAGATGTTCTAAAACAAGGTGGAGTTACAATTATACCGTTAATTATATTTTCAGTGATTGCTTTAGCAATTAGTATTGAAAGATTTATCTATTTAAAGAAGGCTAAAACGAATAATTATAACTTAATTAATAAAGTACGAGTTAAATTAAATGATAATAAAGTCAAAGAAGTTAAATCAATTTTAGAAGGTAAAGAGGCTCCAATTGCAGGAATCTTATTAGAAGGATTGAACTATATAGGTCAACAGAAAGAAGAACTAAGGCAGAATCTAGAATTGATTGGTAATAATGAAGTAAAAAAATTAGAAAAGAGGCTAAGTGCTTTAAACTTTATTGCCAGTGTTTCG
>JAWOFC010000070.1:0-2941 GCA_046482455.1 Halanaerobacter sp.
GCCTTTAATTGTCCATTATACATTATCAATTTTCAATTATATTTATAGCGCTCGGACTTATATGAAAAGCAATTGAGAATGGAAAATTCATAATTAACAATTTAAAGATAAAAGCTAACCCTATTAGTTCTTTGAAAATGATGAAGGGGTTAATTGAATAATATCCATTATCAATTCTCAATTGCACTATAAGTTGACGAGGTAAGGGGAGAATCGATCCTTCGGCAGATGCGCCTTAGTCTTTTGACTATAAGCCTTAAACTAAATTCTTAAAACTCTCAGGAAACTGGGGGGACAATAGAATTTAGGATAGCTAGTTTACAACTTGATAATAATAAATAACAGGAGGCTAATCATATATGTGTGGAATTGTTGGTTATGTGGGAGATCAAGATGCTGCTTCTATTTTACTAGAAGGGCTTAAAAAGTTAGAGTATAGAGGCTATGATTCAGCAGGAGTTGCTTTATATGATGAAGATGAGATAAATGTGATTAAAAGAGTCGGTAAATTAGATAAGTTAGAAGAATTAGTCACAGAGGAAGAACCACAAGGTGAGATAGGGATTGGTCATACGCGGTGGGCTACTCATGGTAAACCGTCAACACCTAATTCGCACCCGCATGCAAGTAATGATCAAAACTTTGTAGTAGTCCATAATGGAATTATTGAAAACTATACTACTCTTAAAAAGGAGTTAAAAGAGAAAGGTTATACTTTTGCTTCTGAAACAGATACAGAGGTAATTCCTAATTTGATTGAAGAGTATTATGAGGGAGATTTAGCAGAAGCAGTGCGGAAGACTATTTCTAGATTAGAGGGTTCATATGCTTTAGTAGTTATGTCTAAAGAAGAGCCTGATAAGTTAGTTGCAGTCAGATATAATAGTCCTTTGATTATAGGATTATGTGAAGGCGAATACTTTATTGGTTCTGATATTCCAGCAATTCTCCGTCATACAAAGCAAGTTTATATTTTAGATGATTGCGAAATGGCTGTAATAAGAAAAGACGATGTGCAGTTATCTACAGTTGATGGAGAAAGAATTGAGAAAGAAGCTTTTGAAGTTGATTGGGATCCTGGAATGGCAGAGAAGGCTGGCTATGATCACTTTATGTTAAAAGAGATTCATGAACAGCCAGAAACTGTCCAGAGATGTATTGCTGGTCGTTTAAATGAAGCAGATGTGCACTTAGATAATGTAAGTTTAACTCCTAAAGAGTTAGAAGAGTATAATAAGATCTATATTGTAGCTTGTGGAACAGCCTATAATGCAGGTTTAGTTGGCAAGTATGCGATTGAAAAGTTGGCGCGGGTACCGGTGGAAGTTGATGTTGCTTCAGAATTTAGATATCGCGATCCATTAGTTGATGAAAATACCCTAGTAGTTGTAGTTAGTCAATCAGGAGAGACTGCTGATACATTAGCTGCAGTTAGAGAAGCTCAGGATAAAGGAGCGCGTGTAGTTGGAATCTGTAATGTTGTAGGGAGCACCATTCCGCGTGAAGTAGATGATGTGATCTATATTCATGCTGGACCAGAGATTGCAGTAGCGTCTACTAAAGCCTATTTGGGTATGATTACAGTCTTTTATATGTTGGCAATCTATTTTGCGCGCCATAAAGACCTTTTAGATGATAAGAAGAGTAAAAAGTTGATTAAAGATCTGAAAGCTATTCCAGACCAGATTGAAGGAATTATTGAAGACTGTGCGGACAAAATTGAAGGTCTAGCAGCAGAATATGCGAGTCATGAAAATGCTTTCTTTATTGGGCGTAGTGTCGATAATGCTGTAGTGCAAGAGGGAGCATTGAAACTAAAGGAGATCTCTTATATTCATGCTGAATCTTATCCAGCTGGGGAATTAAAGCATGGGACTTTGGCCCTGGTTGAAGAGGGAGTTCCTGTGATAGCATTAGGAACCCAAACTTCTGTTTTGGAAAAGACTTTAAGTAATATAAAAGAAGTGAAAGCTAGAGGTGGAGTTGTAACTGGTGTTGTCTTCAGTGATGAAGAAGAGTTAGAAGATTTGGATTATAGATTTGAGATTCCGCCGACAAGTGAGGTGCTGACAAGCATTTTATCAGTTATACCGCTGCAGTTATTAGCTTATTATACAGCAGTAGAACGCGGCTGTAATGTTGATCAGCCCCGTAATTTAGCAAAAAGTGTAACAGTCGAATAAATTATTTAAGACCTGTGGGAGAGATCCTGCAGGTCTTTTTATTTTTTTTGGCTTTAATTTGTTTTGTTTAGTAAAAAATATAAAATAATTTTAAAAATTTGCAGGAATTTACATCAAGACTATTGAAATTATAATGTAGTTTAGATTTTAGGGGAGGTTTTTGTTCTTATGTCAAAAGATAACGATGATAATGTAAGTGTTGGTTTAGAGAATAGGACGCAATTGGGGTTAGGTCTAAAATTTGGTCTAGCAGCTGTAGTATCTATTTTAATATCTGCTTCTTTTAGTAAGTGGTTGACAGCTCTATTAAATAATTTTATTAACTTAGGTGATAATTTAGTTTACTTGCATAGTATTGTTGATGTAGCGGTGTTGATAATTGTTTTAGAACTCTTATTAAATAAATTAATTATTGCTAAGGTTAAGGATTTAATTACAATAATGGAGCGAGTAGAAGAGGGCGAACTTGATATAAGCGACTTAGATGTGTCAGCTAAAGATGAGATTGGTATTTTGAAGAGAAAAACAAATAGTATGGTTAATCAATTACAGGCAGATGTTAAAGAGATGATGGTGGAAGTCAAAGATTCCATTAGTGAGTTATCGTCTTATAGCGAGGAGTTATCTGCTTCAGCTGAGGAAGGAAATGCTACAATTGAAAATACTAATCAATTGATTGAGAATATTTCGGGCAATATTCAACAGATATCGGCTAGTTCCCAAGAAGTAAATAGTTTTGCCCAAGAATCTGCTTCGCA
>JAWOFC010000018.1:0-12450 GCA_046482455.1 Halanaerobacter sp.
AATTTATTAGCTAAACCAATTCCTCGACCTTCCTGCCTCATATATAAGACTACCCCTTCTCCCTCTTCTTCTATCTCTCTTAAGGCAGCTATTAACTGTTCTCGACAGTCACAACGTAAAGAACCTAAAGCATCCCCCGTCAAACATTCAGAATGAACTCGCACTAAGACATCTTCGTTATCTTCAATATCTCCTTTAATCATTGCTACATGGGTCTTATCATCTAATTTATTCTTAAACCCAATTGCTCTAAAGTCACCAAACCTTGTCGGCATATCAACATCTGCTACACGAGAAATCAATTTACTCTCCTGCATTCTATATTCAATTAAATCAGCAATAGTAATAAATTTTAAATCATGTTTTTTAGTAAACTCCTCTAGTTCCTTCCCCTTCGCCATCGTTCCGTCATCAGACATAATTTCACAGATTACACCAGCAGGATATAGACCAGCTAATTTAGCTAAATCTACTGCTGCTTCAGTATGACCTGCCCTACGCAGCACACCACCCTCTTTAGCAGCCAAAGGGAAAATATGCCCTGGCTTGCTCAAATCCTGCGGACTAGTCTCTTCATCTACTAAAACTTGAATAGTCTCCGCCCTTTCATAAGCAGAAATACCAGTCTCAGTCTCTTTATAATCAACTGAGACAGTAAAAGCAGTCTCATGAGAATCAGTATTATCATCAACCATCTGATCAATCTTTAGCTCTTTTAAGCGCTCATTAGTCATAGGAGTACAGATTAAGCCGCGACCGTAAGTAGCCATAAAATTAATATCTTCTGCTGTAGTTTTTTCAGCAGCCATGACTAAATCGCCTTCATTTTCTCTATCTTCATCATCTACTACTACTACCATCTCACCATTTTTAATATCTTCAATAGCCTCTTCAATACTATTAAACTCCACACTCTTCACCTCTTAGTATTATTTATTAGTATTCTCAGCTAAATTAGTTGCTTAGTCCATAGTGTACAGCGCTGCTTAGAATTTCTTAGTATATCCATCATAATTGATAATTTATAATGGACAAAATTAACAATTAATAGAAAACCACAAAATCAAAACATTAAAACAGCTAATGACTAACTGACACTAAAACTGAACATCTAAGAAATTATCACAAATTAAGCCGAGAAGCATCTATTATTAGTATTTTTAATTTAATTTTTAACACTATGATACTAGTTGCTCAAATTTAATCAAGAAACCTAGTTATTATTAATTTGGATTAGTTAAAGATATAGCTCCTAAGCTAATAAAAATCCACTGTCTCTTAATTTCTGTAGATCAAGATCTTTGTTTTCTGACTCCTCTTCAAAATTCAACATCCGCTCTACATACTTACCTATCATATCTGTCTCTAAATTCACTATATTACCTACTTTCTTCTGGGATAAAGTAGTTAATTGATTAGTATGGGGGATAATTGAGACAGTAAAGGAATTATCAGTCAAATCTGCTACTGTTAAACTAATTCCATCCACAGCTATCGAGCCTTCTGAGATAATATACTTTAATAACTCAGGCTCAGGAGTAATAGTGATCAACACAGCATTATCTTCACGCTGTTTAGCACTAATCTTCCCTGTTCCATCAATATGCCCTGAGACTAAATGTCCACCTAATCTATCTTTTAATCTTAAAGCACGTTCTAAATTCACATCATCTCTAATACTTAAGTTTCCTAAATTGCTCTTACGCATCGTCTCTGGAGCCACATCAACTGAAAACTTCCGCTCATTAAAATCAGTTACCGTTAAACAGACTCCATTAGTAGCAATACTATCACCTAGCTTGATATCTTCTAAAACCTTCTCCGCTTTAATAGTCAAGATGATTGATTGACTACTGCGTTGTATATTTTTAACTTCTCCTAACTCCTCTACAATTCCAGTAAACATCTTCTTCCCTCACTTTCTTAGCCACCCGCTATTATTCACTCTTCACTGCTTTTTCTGCTTTTACTGCTTTTCTGATTTTACTCATCCTCCGAGTTTTCTAAAACACAGAAAACTCTTCGTGTAACCCTATGCTCTCTGCTTATAGCATATTAACTGCGTAATCTATATGCATTCTCCTTCATTTATTGCCTACTTGCTACTGCTTTTATATTCAGGATAACCTACAATCAATATATCCTCTCCTACTTCTTTAATCTCTCTATTTACAATCTTAACTCCATCCTTAACACTTTCAACTCCAGCTCCTCCTACTACAGAAACTGCATCTCGTCCTCCAATTATTTTAGGAGCAATAAAATAATATAGCTTATCTACTAATTGCTGCTCCCAAAAGGAAGCATTTACCTCACTACCACCTTCTACTAACAGAGTAGTTATTTCTTCCTCGCCTAATTTTTCTAATAAAGACTCCAAATCAATTCCTCTAGTAGTACCTAACTCTAAAATTTCAACTCCTTGCTCCCTTAACTTCTCTTGCTTAGTTTTATCAGAATTCTTCGTAGTAACTACCATTGTAACAGCTTCTGATGATTGATTAATCAAATTTGCATCAAGAGGGATTCTTAATTGACTATCTAAGATAACACGCAAAGGATCACTCCCACCATCTGAAAGTCTAGTAGTTAAACGCGGGTTATCTGATAGAACTGTTCCAATCCCTACTAGAATTGCATCAACCTGGTCTCTTAGCTGATGGACAATCTCTCTTGATTTAGAGCCACTAATCCATTTTGCATCACCAGTCTTAGTAGCTATTTTACCATCTAACGTTATTGCATTCTTTAAAATAACAAAGGGTTTATCAGTAGTAATATATTTAATAAAGGCTTCATTTAACTCTTTAGCCTTCTCCTCTAACAGACCTACCTTTACTTCAAGCCCTGCTTGACGCAGTCTCTTTACTCCGGCTCCAGAAATTTTGGGATTAGGATCTTTCATAGCAATTACTACTTTATCTAATCCTGCTTCAATTACTGCATCTGAACAAGGAGGTGTTTTACCAAAATGAGTACAAGGCTCTAAATTGAGATACATAGTTGCCCCGACCACATCTCCACCTGCATCTTCTAAAGCATTAATTTCAGCATGATTTTCTCCTGCTTGATGATGATATCCCTGCCCAATAATCTGACCATCCTTAACTATTACTGCACCTACTAATGGATTAGGACTTGTATCTCCTTTAGCTTGTTGAGCTAAATCCAAAGCTCGCTGCATATATTCTTTATCAGACATTGAATCACTCCCCCCCAAAATTTAAAAAAGTTCCTTTTAAATTCAGGAACTTTAAGCAATAGTAATACTATTCTCTCCTCTCCCATCCAGACTATACTGTCGGTACTGGAATTACACCAGTTCAGCCATTAAGGCTCACGGACTTTAACCGTCGGTTAGGAATCACACCTGTTCCCGAAGACATATTTTCTTTTGTCTATTATACTAGTTTTAAGTCATAAATTCAACAATTTTAATTAATCTTTAATTCTTTTAAATTTTTTAATTACCTCTGCTCTATCTTCTGCCCCAAAAATTGCTGAACCTGCTACTAAAATATCTGCTCCTGCTGCAACTGCTTGAGGAGCTGTCGTCTCAGGCTTAATTCCTCCATCAACTTGAATATTAACTTCCAAATCTTGCTCTGCAATCATATTCTTTAACTCAGCTATCTTATCTAGCATCTCTGGAATAAAACTCTGCCCTCCAAAACCAGGATTAACAGTCATGATTAAGACCATCTCTAATTCTGATAAGACATGTTTAATCGTCTCTAATGAAGTAGCTGGATTCAAAGCTACTGCCGGCTTAACTGACTCTTCTTTAATATTTTGAATTGTACGATGTAAATGAGGACAAGTCTCAACATGAACACTAATAATATCTGCCCCTGCCTCTGCAAATTGAGCAATATACTTATCAGGCTCTTCAATCATTAAATGAACATCTAAAATCTGTTCAGTCCCCTGTGCAACATCCTTTAAAATACCTGGGCCAAGAGTAATATTCGGCACAAAGTGCCCATCCATCACATCAATATGTAGGTATTCTGCCTCTTTTACTGTCTCAATTTCTGCTGCTAACTTACTAAAATCTGCTCCTAAAATAGATGGTGCAACCTTTATCATTTTTATTTCCTCCAGTCTTCTGTAGCATTCTCTTCTAGTTCTTCTAACAACTTTAAATAACTTTGGTAACGCTCTTCATTAATCTCACCTGTAGCAACTGCTTCTTTAACCCTACATTCTGGTTCATGGCTGTGAGTACAGGAATTAAACTTACAGTCATTAAGGTAGTCTCTAAACTCAATAAAAAAGTGCTGCAGATTACGAGGTTTAATAAAAGTAATATCTAATCTACTAAAGCCCGGTGTATCTGCTACCCAACCCCCATGATCTAATTCTAATAATTTCACATAACGGGTAGTATGCTTACCACGCTTGATTTTATCACTTAAATCGTCTGTTTGCAACTCTAAATTAGGCTGCAGGGCATTTAACAGACTAGACTTTCCTGCTCCGGAAGGACCAGCAAAAACTGAAATTTTATTCTTTAAAGCCTCTTTTAAATCTTCAAGTCCCTTTTTTTCTTCAGCACTAGTATAAATTACTCGATAGCCAATCTTATCATAAAAATCGACTCTTTCTTTAGCTGCAGTCAATCCTGAGAGATCAACTTTATTAATACAGAGGACTATATCCAATTCGGCTGCCTGGGCCAAAACCAAAAGCTTGTCCAGGAGCTTAAAATGCAGATCAGGCTCTTTAATAGCTACAGTCACTATTACCTGATCCACATTAGCTATTAAAGGTCTAAATAAGCGATTCTTCCGCTCTAACCTATCTTCAATCATTCCTGTTCCATCATCTAACTCTTGAAATTCAACCTTATCGCCTACAATCACTTCAATATCCTTCTCTTTTAATCTCCCTCTAATCTTAGATTGATATACTTCTGCACTAGCAAAATCATAGACAAAGAAGTAACCACCATAAGTCCTAACTACTCTTCCTTCTTTCATAATCTCCCCCTTATTATTAGTCTTGAGCTATGAGTCGTGTGCTGTGAGCCAAAAGCAAATTCAAAATATTAAGATTCGTTAGATTGAAGTTTATATCTCTTATTGCTTATTAACTCGATTTCATCTTTCAGCTCACAGCTCATAGCTCATTAATGCTCTCCGAGTTTTCTAAACTACAGAAAACTCTTCGTGTAACCCCCTTCGCCCTGCTTAGAGCATATTAACTGCGTAATCTATCGATTGATATTTTAGCTAGTTACCTACTTGCTGCTCATAGCTAAGTTACCGTATCGTCTTTTCACTAACTACTTTATCATCATAATAAACCCTAATAACTGCTGAACCAACTGTAATGATCTCTTTGTGGACTTTATCGCCCGGTTGATGAATTTCTTGATAGACAGTCCGTTGACCATTATCATCCTCTACTACAATTTTGACCTCTTTTTTCTGCCCAGAAGTAACTTCTAGATTCACATTAGATTCTCTTACCTCAGAATCATAAGGATTTCTAATTCCACTACTCACAATTAATTTCAGAGTTGAACCTTCTGCTACTTCAGCTCCAGAAGTAGGTTGTTGAGCAATCACCCGACCTTCATAATAGTTCAAACTCTTACGTTCACTAACTCGACCTACAATTAACTTTTCTGCTCTTAACTTCTCTACTGCTTCTTCTTCTTTCAAGCCTACTAGATTAGGCACTTCTATCTTCTGGGGCTCAGAACCTTTACTGACTACTAAATTAATTTTAGTCTTAGCTTCAACTTTCTTATCAGCTGGTGGGGTCTGAGAAATAACCTTATCTTCAGAAAATTC
Organism: Halanaerobacter sp.; assembly: GCA_046482455.1. Lineage (GTDB taxonomy): Bacteria > Bacillota > Halanaerobiia > Halobacteroidales > Halobacteroidaceae > Halanaerobacter. Next base: position 5,802 of record JAWOFC010000018.1, read on the forward strand.
AGTACTATATTCCCTCTCTACCTCTCCTAAAACCAAATCTCTCTTATCTAACTCCACTTTAACCTTACGCAGTGATACACCTTTAAAATCAGGCACAACACTCACCTCTGATCCTTTACTGACCACTACGCTAATGACTCGTTTTTTACGTACCGTATCATCAGGTTTAGGACTTTGAGAAACAATGTGATCCTTAGGAATTTGACTACTATAAGTCTTATAATAAATATCTAACTGTAGTCCTTTCTCTCCTAAAGTATCTTTAGCCTCTTCTAAATTTTGCTCAACTATATTTGGCACCTTTACTTTAGGTACATTAACATAATCTAAATAAAAATAATAAGCCGCCCCTAATAAGAGCAGAGATAACAAAATTAAGGTTAAGGTAATAGTCCAAAAATTAAAACCAATCTTTTCTTTTAATTTGGTAGAAAGTTTCTTTTTAAAAGACATCTGCTGATTATCTGTTTCTTCTTTGCTAGTAGTTTTCTTCTCTACATCTTCGTTCTTATTATTTTCTCTAGCCTGTAATTCCTCAGGAGAAATAATCATTGTTTCTTGATTAGAAACCTCTGTTTGCTCCAAACTTTCATCTAAATCCCTTAAATCACGTAAAAATTCATTAGCAGAGTTATATCTTTGCTGAGCATCTTTAGATAAAGCTTTCATAATAACATCGACTAATTGAGGCGATAAGTCTTCATTATACTCTAAAGGAGAAGGCGGGGCCTCTTTAACATGCTTTAGTGCTACTGAAACAGAATTATCTCCTGCAAAAGGGAGCTCTCCTGTAACTAATTCATACAGAACAACCCCTAAAGAATAAAGGTCACTCCTAGTCGTTACTTTACTACCTCGTGCCTGTTCAGGCGATAGATAATGTGCTGAACCCATAATAGAATCTGTCTGCTGCATAGTAGCATCAGTTACAGCTTGAGCGATACCAAAATCAGTTACTTTAACCCGCTCATCTGAAGTCAATAAAATATTATGCGGCTTTATATCACAATGTATAATATTGTTACGGTGCGCCTTAATTAAGGCTTGACAGACTTCTTCAATAATTCTAACTGCTTGAGCAGTAGGCAATTCACCTTCTTTTTTAATCTTCTCTTTCAAATCTTGACCTGTAATATATTCCATAATTATATATTCAGTCTCATCATCTTGACCTATATCAAAAATATTAATTATATTTGGATGATTTAAACTAGCCACAGATTTTGCTTCATGACGAAATCTTTTGACTGCTTTATGATTATCAGCAAATTGAGGTTGTAATATTTTGACAGCAACTTCGCGCGATAGATGTTGATCTTTGGCCCGATAGACAATCGCCATCCCACCTGTACCTATTTTCTCCACTAATTTATATCTAGCATTTAATAATTTTCCAATCATCAATGTCACCCCAAAATCAAGCTTAATTATTCTGATACAGAACAGCAGTTATATTATCATAGCCTCCTGCTTCATTAGCTTTATTAGATAAAAGCTCTGCTTCTTCTTGCAAACTTAAATCTTTTCTTAAAATAGATTCAATCTCTTCATCACTTTTCATATTTGTTAGACCATCAGAACAGAACAATAATAGATCTCCTGAGACTAAATCATAGTCCATTATATCTATCTCAATATCTTTCTCTAAACCCAAAGCACGCAGCAGCATATTCTTTTTAGGATGATTTTTCGCCTCTTCTTTTGTAATAATACCTTTTTTTAATAAGTCTGCTACATAAGAGTGATCATTTGTCAACTGCTTTAAAGAATCATTATGATACAAGTAAGCTCTACTATCACCTATATGCCCCACTACTAAGTAGTTATTTTGAACCACTCCTAAAGTTAAAGTCGTGCCCATTCCTTGATACTTAGAACTATTATTACTCTTAGCTAAAATTTTATTATTAACAAGATTAATGCATTCTCTAACACTACTAATTATATCATTTCTTCTAAAATCATAGTTTTCAATTACTTTAATTGCTGTAGAACTGGCTACATCTCCAGCTTTATGTCCCCCCATCCCATCTGCTACAGCAATTATATGAATTTTTCCCTTGTTTAATGCTAAATAATTATCTTCATTCTCATCTCTCACTCTTCCTGTGATTGATACTGTACCATAATTCATTTTTTCACCTCTCTTAACTATCTACAGAAAATTCTAAGACTGTTTGCCCTAATCTAATCTGATCACCATCAACTAACTTCTGTTCTGTAATTAATTCTCCATTAACATATGAACCATTAGTGCTGCTTAAATCTCTAATTTTATAGTAGTATTTCTTATTAATCAGTTGGGCATGAACACGCGAGACACTTCTATCCTCTAAAACAATCTCATTACTTTTCTGGCGACCGATATTAGTCTCAATTGAATCAAGAATAATCTTCTTTTCTTTTTGACCATTCAGAACAATCTTTAAACTAACCTCTTTGCGGCTTAAAGGCTCTCTGATTATAGTCTCTTTATCTTCAGAAATATCAGTTTCTTTCCTTTGCGGCTCTTTAAAGATCTTAGTATCACTTTTAATCTCTTCTTGAGTATCAAACTCCTCTTTATCAGAAGCAGCATTATTGTCAGTAAATATAAAGTTCTTCAGTTTACGGGCCAAATCAAGCACAGCTACTCCTCCTTCCCCTGCAACTGTCCACAAGCAGCATCAATATCCGCACCGCGCTCTCTTCGTACTGTAACAGCTATATTCTTCTTTTTAAGTTCTCCTGCAAAGGCTTTAATAGTCTCCCTTTGGGGCTGCGAATAATCCAAATCCTCCACTTGATTAATTGGAATTAGATTAACATGCACTAACATACCGGTCAATAAATCTGCTAACTCCTTAGCATCCTCTACTCTATCATTAACCCCTGCCATTAAAGCATACTCAAAAGTAACACGGCGATTAGTCTCTGCAATATAATACTCGCAAGCAGCTAGCAACTCCTCAATTGGATACTTTTGATTAACAGGAATTAGTTTATTACGCAGCTCATTATTAGGGGCATGGAGGGAAATAGCTAAGGTTAACTGTAACTGCTCACGGGCTAACTCCTTTATTTGCGGCACTAAACCACAGCTTGAAATAGTTATCTTTCTCATGCCTATATTTAGCGGACCATTGATTAAAGAAACTGCTTTCAAACTGGCTTGGTAATTATCTAATGGCTCTCCCATACCCATCAAAACAACATTAGTAATCTCTATCTCTGCTAACTTTTCTAGCGTTAAGACCTGATTAACTATCTCTGCTGCCCTAAGGTCACGTGTTAACCCATTTAGACCAGTAGCACAGAAAGTACAGCCCATTGCACAGCCTACTTGAGTAGAAATACAGACTGTCTTACGCTTATCACTGGGCATATAGACTACCTCAATCTTTGCTCCATCCATCAGCTGAAATAAATACTTAATAGTTCCATCCTTAGATTCTTGGGCTCCTAATTTAGTCAAAGGCTCTAAATAAAAATGCTCCTTCAATTCTTCTCTTACTCACTTGGCTAAATTACTCATCTTAGAAAAATCAAATACTTTTTTACCATAGACCCAATTTAAAATCTGTTGAGCTCTAAAGCTCGGCTCTCCTAATTTATCCATTTCTAATTCTAATTCTTCTTTAGTCAATCCTAATAAATTTATTTTATTCATAATATCAGACCTCTTCTTATTAACTTATTTTAACTAACTTGGCTATAAAAAATCCTTCTAAGAGATTATTATCAGGCAGAATTTGCAGCATTCCATCCTGCAAATAGTCTTCTAATGCTAATTCTTTTGCATAAGGGTCTAAATTAAGAGCAGAAAATTCAGGGTGCTGCTCTAAAAACTTCTCAATTACTTTATTATTTTCTTCTGGCGTAAAGGTGCAAGTACTATAGACTAGTTCACCATCAGTCTTTAAAAGTTGTGCCGCATTCTCCAATAACTCCAACTGCAGTTCCTGTAATTTATCTAAATCCTGCGGTTTCTTCTGCCACCTTATTTCTGGCTTCTTAGCTATAATTCCTAAACCACTACAAGGTGCATCAACTAATATCTTATCAGCCTGCTCAGAAAATCTAACTTCACGACCATCACCACAGTAAGTCTTGATATTCTCAATTTCTAAGCGCTGACAGTTTTCTTCGATCAAGTCTAACTTCTGTTCATGTAAGTCAACGGCATTAATCTGACCTTGATTATTCATCAACTGTGCTAAATGAGTCGACTTTCCACCTGGAGCTGCACAGAGATCCACTACCAAATCTTCTCTATTAGGAGCTAGTATATGCCCTACAAACATCGAAGTTAAACCCTGCACAAAAAATTCACCCTTCTGAAAAGAATCAAAACTAGTAATTGAACTATAATCTATCAAATTAACTGCTTCTTCTACTCTTGTTATTGACTCCGCTTTTGCTCCTTCTTCTTTTAAATGCTCTACTAATTGAGCCGAAGTTAACTTTAAGGTATTAGTTCGAATTACTGTCGGTGGAATCTTATTTAACTGCTGACAGATAGCAACTGTTTTTTTAACCCCATATCTCTTGACCCAGCGTTGGACTAACCACTGCGGATAAGAATAGTAATGTCTAATATGCTGCACCGGATCCTCTGCTAAGTCTGGATACTCCACACTAGCAATATTTTGGGAAATATTTCTCAAATTACCGTTAATAAACTTCACAGCGCCTCGATCACAGTACTCTTTAGCCACTTCAACAGTCTCATTAGCAGCCACCGGGGCAGGAATCTTATCTAAATAGTCAATCTGATAAACTCCAAGACGTAAAGCATTCCTCACCCACGGCGTCATCTTCTTTACCTTCCGATTGGCAAAATGATTAATCACCCAATCTAAGCTATTACGCTGTCTAGTACTACCATAGACTAACTGCGTTGCTAAGGATTTATCGCGTTGATCCAAATCTGATTTATTTAATAACTCATTGAGCACTAGATTAGAAAAAGCACCTTCTTCATTAATTCTATAAATTGCTCTTAAAGCTAATGAACGTGCATTACTCATAATTTTCCCCCAATTTTAGCAAGATTATGTATGATTCAGCTATCAGCTATCAGCTGTGGGCTGTGAGCTGAAACCACTTCTTTTCCCCGCAAATGTGATTTAACAATAGATTGTACATGCTTTAGCTAATAGCTGCTGATTTATAAACGCTGGAAGCTGAATACTATCTCCAGACTAATTCACTAGTTCTTACAAATACCTTTTGTGGAACATTGACTCCTAACATCACTTCTGATCTTTGTAATAACTGTACTCCATTAATCTCCATATTATCAACTTCAGCTGAGGTAGTATAATTCTTCTGCACCCAAACTCCTAGCTGCGGACCTATAAAATTAGCTACTATAATAGCTAATATCATATTCATGAGACTAAAACTACCTGTCATAAATAATAATAAAACAAAGACTACAGCAGAGACTAAATTGGCTACAGTTAAACTAGTCCCACACTGTTTATGCACCACTAAACCCTTCTCACCCTGCTGTAATCTTAATAAGCCCTCCTGTGCTGCGGCTTTAACATCTTGTGGATTGAAGACACCATTAATATAAAATCCATTCTCTTTAGCCAAACCAGATAAGTTTCTATATCCATACTTCTCTTCTAAAAGATTTACCGTAGCATGCTCTAAGGCATGATTCTTGCGCAAAAGATCATTGCTGGCTATAGCAAAGAGTTGACCAGGTGCTTTAAATAAGATGATTAGTGAATCTATAGTAAATTTAAATGGTAATAGCAATAATAAGAATAGTACTGGCAGCAGAAAGATAATTAAGATATAGAACATATTAATCATCCACCATCTTGCTTAAGACTAATAGTCTAATCAGATGAGCAATGGCTACTGCTGTTGATGCTACATAAGTTAGAGCAGCAGCATTTAATACTTTTTTAGCTCCCTTAGTCTCTTGACTATTCAAATAGTTATTTTGACGCAATAACTTAAGCGCTCTGCTGCTAGCATTAAATTCAACTGGTAGAGTTATTATTTGAAATAAGACTGCTGCTGTAAAGACAAGGATGCCAATATTAATTAAAAAACCAGACTGAAAAAGAAATCCCACCACTGCTAAAATTGGCCCTGCTTGAGAACCAAAACTAGCTACTGGAAATAGCGAATGACGAAAACGAAGCGGCATATAACCGACTTTATCCTGGATTGCATGCCCCGTTTCATGGGCAGCAACACTTAAAGAAGCTAAAGATCTTCTCCCATAAACTTCAGGAGATAATTTGATCACTTCTTTACGGGGATCGTAATGATCTGATAGACTTCCTTCTGATCTCGTAACATTAATATGACTTAAACCATTTTGATCTAATAAATCTCGAGCTATTTGAGCACCTGTCTTTCCGCTCTTAGCATTAACCTCTAAATATTTATTAAATGTTGACTTAACCTTCATCTGTGCATAACCAGCTAAGATAATGGCTGGTATTAAAATAATCATCGTTGGATCAAAGAAGAAAAAAGGCATATTTATCACCTCGCAATTATAAGTTCAGTAATTAGTAACTAGTAATCAGTAATGAGCTAAAATCAAAATCTTCTGTTCTTGACTTTCACTCTTTACTGTTTTTACTATTTTGTTCTTAACTTTTACTCTTTACTCTTTACTCTTTACTCTTTACTCTTC
>JAWOFC010000056.1:0-4290 GCA_046482455.1 Halanaerobacter sp.
TCCCGCAAGCGCGCGTGGGCGCCGGAGCAGGCCCTGCTGGATCACCATGTCCTGCCCGCGTTTGGGCTATTGCCCCCTCCTATATCAAGGCTCCACTTTTTAATTCCGCACGGATCTATAGCATGCAATTTTATTCCTGCCAGATAGATTGTTCCATCCTGCCCAATAGCTGGACTATCATTTCCTTTAACCCCAACACTAAGTTTCCACCTTTGGTTACCTGCTGGTGTGATAGCTAATAACTGATAGTCACTCAATTTATTAACTTTAATATATATATCGCCTTCTGAGGAGATAGTAGGAGCAGACTTTATCTTGCCTCCACTATCAAATTTCCATTTGTAATTACCATTAGTATCAACTGCATAAAGAAACCCTTGATTATCTCCAAAATAAACATTACCTTTATCATCTATTGCTGCACTAGATTCAACTCTACCCTTTGTTTCATACTCCCATTTCATTAACATTTTTACACCCCACTCTAAAAGGATTTCAACTCCAGTTAATCAAATTATACCACTAATTTACAATTATTTAAAGAGTTTAAAGTATTTTATTGAATCACAGATTAAAAAGAATCAGACCAATTGGTCTGATTCTTTTTAATAGCTACTTAAATTAATTTGGATAGTACTACTGATTGGCATTAGTAATTTCTGATCTACCATAGAGCTTTCTACTTCCATATTTCCTTGAGCATTAAAATCTAATTCTCCCCTTTGAATCCAATTACTTTGAGAATCTAAAATCAGTTTACCCTTTTGCTGCCCATTTAAATTATAAGAAATATTTTCTTCCTTCTGCTGTGGTAGGGTTAAATCTTTTATCTCAAGCGGCGCCTTTGTAAGAATAGTCTTTGCATCTGTCTTTACTTCTTTGAGAGTATAATTATTGCTTATAGCAGTTGTTAACGGGGCAGTTAATCTAAACTTGCTCTGCCAACTTTCTTCTAACTCCACTGGCTCTTGAGGAATATAAGCAAAAACATTCTTCCATAACTGTTCCATAAATTTCTCATCGAAAAAGTTTTCAATTCCTACTCCAGTAGTCATATCATTTTCATTCTGGTACTTTTGAACTGCCTTCTGCCAACGTTCTAAAAGATCTTCATAGCCCTCTAAACTAAGCAATTGACCCTCAGGAGAGACCTTCATCCTAAATTCCTGACCTTCAATACTCCGCGCTGCCTGCTGCATACTATTATTAAATTTAGTCTTATATTCTCCTTCATCAACCCCTCCAAAATCACCGCCTAGTTCTTGCAATTCTACTTGTAAATCATCATATTTAACATCTAAAATATAATTATTATTGCTATCAATTTCTTGCACATGATAACTGTTTTTAGTAATAAACTTCTGCTTAATTGTCATCTGATTACCAAAAAAATCTTGCTTAAACTGCTGTACTGCTTTTATTTTCAAATTATAGTTTTGACCTGCTGTTAAATTCAACTCTAAATCATACTCATCTTGGGCCAAAACAGGCAAAGAAACAAATGAACATAAAATTATCAGGCTTAATAGCAGTAAAAATCTTTGACTGCGCATCCAATCACTCCTTATTATTCTTTTTTAACAGATGTTGGAGTCCAATAATCGTCTTAGCATCTTTGAATTGACCTGCTGCTAATTTTTCTTTTACTTCTTCTAGCGGCATTTCAACTACTTCAACAAACTCATGTTCATCCATCTGCTGTTCATACTTAGTTAAGTCAGTTGCTAAATAAATATGAAGCTCTTCATCTGTAAACCCAGGACTAGTATAAAAGTTACAGACTTTCTCTAAAGTGTTAGCACGATAGCCTGTCTCTTCTTCTACTTCTCTTTGCGCACAGTCTAAAGGCTCTTCACCCTCTTCAATCATTCCTGCAGGCAGCTCATAAATAGTCTCTTCTACTGCCTTTCTAAACTGTTTAATCAAAATAACTTGACCGTCATGATAAGGTATTACTGCTGCTCCACCGTTATGTTCTACTATTTCTCTCTGGCTCTCAGCTCCATTAGGCAATTTTACCTTTTTTACTTTTAGATTGACTATATATCCATTGAATATCTCTTCAGTTTCTAATGTACTTTCTCTTAAATCTGCCATTAAATTCATCAACTCCTCAGTCTTAATTAATTCTCAATCTCAACTCCTAAAGTAATCTCATCTCTTTGTGATTCTTTAATCTTTGCTTTAAACGGTAAATCCTTCATAGCTAACCTCTCTCTTGTAAATTATAATAGCTCTGCAATTAAGTCTTGATAGACTGCTAAGTCTTTTTTAGTGTATAATACAAATCTGATTTTTTCAACAACTTTTAAGTCGCACCACCAATTCTAAGTTGAGCATTAGCTGCATTAACAACAGCAGTTATATCCTTCTGTTTAGCTATATCTCCCTGTTGTAGTTCTAACTTAAGACCAGCAAATTCTTTTTCCATAGTATCACCTCTGGGAAGTTGTTGTGATTATTAATTCATTAAATTTAACCTATTTGTGCTTGAATATAGCCCTGTTTCTGCGGGCCAAATTCAATTTCATACTCCCGAATCAGATCTAAAATAGTATTCCGCGTTTGATTAACTTCCTTATTTAAAGCCATCTGAAATGCTTTAGCCTGACCAATTAAATAGACTTTACGCTGACCTCTTGTCAGCCCTGTATATAAAAGATTGCGGTTGAGCATAATATAATGAGAAGTAGATAAGATATAGACTACTATCGGATATTCAGAGCCCTGCATCTTATGAGCCGAGCAGCAGTAAGCCAAAGTAGTATACTTAATAAAATCATCCTTAGGATAATTTATCACTCTACTCTCTAAGCCGTTATCTAACTTACAGACTACTACCTCTTCTGTTTTAGAATCTCCTTCTCGATCTAGAGCACTATCTTCTCTAGTCTCTTCCTCAACTCTTAATACTTCTAAAGTATCACCATTGACAATATCTAACTCTTTTAAATTCATCGTCTGCATCACTTTATCATATCTTTTTATCTTCTTATACTTAGTTTCAATCAATACCTCTCCTGCATTAAACTCTTCTTGCACCATTTCATTAATAGCATTAATACCTACAATCCCATTATACTGCGGACTAATAATCTGCAACTCATTAAAATCATTCTGCTCCTCGTCTACTTCATACTCAATCAGACGTTTAATAAAGTCTAATATCTCTTCATTCTCCTTCTTAACTGACTTAATATCCTGATAATTAATCTTACCAGGATTAGTTCCTTCAGCAATCTTATTACAGACTGCTGCTATATGGCTATCACTATCTTGTCGTTTAATCTCATCTAACTCAACAAAGAGACCGCTAGTTAAACCACTTGTAATCAGATTAATAATATCTCTAAAAATATTTCCCGGCTGCACAGGAGGTATCTGGGCCACATCTCCAATCAGTACTAAGGTATGATTGGGCTTTAAGCGCTTAAATAACATCTGAGCTACAGCAGTTGATAACATACCTGCTTCATCAACCATAATCACATCATATTGACTAAATTCAAGATTATAACAGGCACTATGAATGGTATGAGCCTCTTTATCAGTCACTTCCACTATCCTCTTAGCCGCCTTACCTGTAGGGGCCAAATTCAGCACCTCATCACCATTTTCACTAAACATATTAATAATCCCTTTAGATACTGTCGACTTACCAGTTCCAGCCTTACCAGTTAAGACAACTAATTTCTCCTCTAAACAGGCTTCTAATATCTCCCGCTGCTGTCTTGCATATTTAAATCCTTGTTCTTCTTCTTGTTGGGCAATCAAATCTGCAATCTTTTCTGCCTCCAAATTAACAGTTCTCGCATTAGAATTAATCGACTTTAATTTATGGTAGATATCAATCTCTTGTTGATAACTCTTTTTAGTAGCTACACAGATCTTATCACGCTGTGCTAATAGACTAAAATCAGCTGCTGCTTCTTCAGCTAAAGGCTTTAAATCATCTTCAGTAAATAAGACAAAGTCCTTCTTTAACTCTTTAGTCACTACCTCATCTTCTTCTTGGACTGTATAAGTAATCTCCTCAAACTCATAATACGCTTTTAAGACTTGGTTAAAAACATTATCTAAGTCTAACTTATCTTCTATTGTCTCAACTAATTCCTCTAACTGGAAGTAGGTATGTCCGCCTGCTTGAGAGGATAAATAATAAGATAAGAAGCTATTGATCCGATAATTACTATCATTTTCCAAACCAATCTCTTGGGCTATACCATCAGCTTTCTTAAAACCAATCCCTCTTAACTCAGTAATTAAATAAGGATTTTGCTGTAATAAATT
>JAWOFC010000089.1:0-13320 GCA_046482455.1 Halanaerobacter sp.
CGTTTACAGGGGGCTTTTGTCTCTGAAAGTGAACTAAAAGGTATAGTGCAATTCATTAAGCAGCAGGATAATCCAGATTTTGATGAAAAGATAGCTGATATTAAAGATGAAGATGTTGAGATAAGCTTAGATGATGAGAGGGATGATTTATATAAAGAAGCAGTTAAGATTGTGGCTAAAGAACGAGCTTCCATCTCTTTATTACAACGTAAATTAAGAATTGGTTATAATCGAGCTGCTAGAATGATTGATACAATGGAAAAAGAAAATGTTGTAGGGCCGCACCGCGGTAGTAAGGCACGTGAAGTATTAATTACTGAAGATGATTTAGATGATATTTTAGATTAAGACTAAGCTTAGCCTTGATCTAAAATATATTTAAAACCATTTGGTTTCTTTCAATCTTTACAGACTAGACTGCAGGGAGTGCTCCCTATACCTAGTGAGTTTATTCAGATGATTTCCTACCTCTTTACTGCAATTGCAGTAGCAAGAGTAATTGGTAAAGAGTCTCCTCCTCAAGCTAGTGGTAAGCCATTTAAAAAGAGGTAGAGATAGAGTAAAATCAGCTTGGCTTGGCTTTTTTTTCTAAATATAAAGGAATTGTAGTAATTGGTCTGGAATTAATAATGTTAAGTATTTTATCATAAGTATTATTTAAGTAGGAAGGAGGAAAAAGTTTGGAAGAATTAGGAGCTAAGTTTAAAGAAAAGCGTGAAGAATTAGATATCACATTAGCCCAGGCAAGGAATGAAACTAATATTCGAATGAGTTATTTAGAGGCCATTGAAGAGGGAGAGTTTGGAACAGTAGAACAAGAAGTCTATTTAAAAGGTTTTTTGAAAATATATGCAAATTATTTAGGTTTAGATGAACGTAAGATATTGAAGGACTACCGGGGATATAAGAAGAAAGAGGATGAGCATGAAGAGGCAAGTGATTTAGAACAAGAAGAGAACAATCAAAGTTTTGGCGATAAAATTAAAGGCTTTTTTGATTACCACCAAAATAAGTTCTTATATGCTTTAATTGCAATAGCTGTTCTGCTAATTATTCTAGCAGTTTTGTTTTTAGGGACTATGGTCTATAAATCATTTATTGCTAAAGATTTAGATTCAGCTTTGAATGTAGAAAGTTATGTCAATAAAATTACGGGAGGGGAAGCAAATAGTTCTGTTCAAAAATCTTCTGAGCGAAAAGAGAAGAACGGCTCTTCCCAACAAGAAAGTATTAATCAACAGCAGATTGTTGAGCAGGATAAAGAAGCAGAAAAAGAGGAGCAGTCTGCCCTCCAAGAAGAGCAAAAGCAGATTGAGTTAAAACTTAAAGCTATAGCAAAGAGCTGGTGTGCTGTAGAGGAGAATGGAGATTCAGTTTTTAGGGGGATTATGGAGAAAGGAAGCAGTAAAGAATTTAGGGCTAAAAATATAAGGTTGAAGATTGGTAATGCAGCAGGGATTAAAGTTGTTAAGAATGGGGAGGAACTTGGTCCCTTTGGTCAAACAGGAGAAGTGGTAGTTAAAGAGTATTCAATAAAATCTAACTAATGGCTTTATTTGGTCTAAAGAAGGTAAAACCTGTAGAAAATATAATCTATGGATTGCTTGGAGGAGTTGTAATTTGGTTATTGATTATTGCAATTGCATCTCTGACTAAAAAATATTTTTTAGAGGTTTTATTTATCTTTGTTAAAAAATAGACTAGGTATTAGGTAGAAAATGGGATAAACTATTTTTAATCAGGTGATATTTATGAGATGTAATTGCTATGATTCAATTCTAGGTTATATATTAAAATGGTTAGGATTGAGTCTTATATTGGGATTTTTAGGTGCTAATTTAGTTTTAGCTCTGCGTTTAGTAATTAATACTCTGCGTAGTTTGGTACCGCATAATCTATTTTTAACTCCTATTTTAGGTGGGGTATTGGTTGGGGTTATTATCTATTATTTTGATTTTAGAGCAAGTGGTTTAGGCACTAACCGCTATATAGGATATACTAAACAGGAAAGGCTAATTAGAAAACCAGGAAAATTATTAGTTAGTAAATTTAGCAATACTGTTTTAACTTTAGGTTTAATGGGGGTAGAGGGTTTAGTAGGACCTAGTCTATTATTAGGGAGTAGTTTGGCTTCCCTTTTGCAGCAGTTAGCAGATAAATTTAAGATTGGATTTGTAACTACTGATGAGGAATATCATGTTTTAAATGTTTGCGGTGCAGCAGCAGTTTTAGGACCGCTATTAGGTGTCCCTGTTGGAGGCGGTATTTTTGCAAGTGAGGTATTATATAAATCATCTCTAGACTATAATGACTTATTTCCTGCTATACTTTCTAGTAGTTTTGGTTATTTTATCTATGACCTATCCTACCAAATTCCTAATTTGAATTACGATATTCATTTTCCTCATTTATCTTCTTTAGATATCTTATTAATTATTATAGCTGCAGTGATTGCTGGTTTTGTAGGACAAGAAATCATTTTTATTTATAATACTTTAGAGCAGTGGGTTAGTAATTTATCTATGCCAGATATTTTTAAACCAATTGCAGCAGGAGGACTAGCTGCTTTATTGATAAATTTATTTAAGATGAATGAAGTAATTACTAAACTGAAAGTAGAAGAAATTCTCTTCTCTAGTCTAGCAGCTAAAATATTAATCTCGTTATTAATTTTTAAAGTCTTGATTACAATTATAGTTATTAGCAGTGGTGGTAGTGTAGCAATGGTTGATACTGCTCTTTTAATAGGTGGATTATTAGGGGATTTACTGCATTTTTTAATTCCTTTGCAGCTTGAACTGTTAGTAATTACTTGTATGTCTGCTATTTTAGCTTCTTTGGCTAATGTGCCATTAGCCACTATAATCTTAATTCCCGAGATTTTTGGAATAAATCTCAGTCTACCTATTGCATTAGGAAGTATAATTGGCTTTTTAATCGGTCGTGCTCAAACTGTTTATCAATATTTAGAATTAGAATGAAGGAGAGGTTAAAGTGAAGATATTGTTGACTAATGATGACGGAATTTTTGCTCCAGGAATTAGAGAGCTATGTAAAGAGTTAGAAAAGGATCATGATGTTACTATTGTAGCCCCTGATAGAGAAAGAAGTGCTGCTGGTCATGCAATTACTATCCATTATCCACTCCGGGTTAAAGAGATGGAGTTTGATGGAATTAATTCTAAATGTATTGCTGTTGATGGAACACCGGCTGACTGTGTTAAAATTGCTCATGAGGCTTTAATTGAAGAGAAAATAGATCTTTTGATTTCCGGAATTAATATTGGCCCTAATTTAGGGCGTGATGTGCTCTATTCCGGCACTGTGTCAGCAGCGATTGAAGGTTTATTGTTAGGTCTGCCCTCAATTGCTGTCTCTTTGGTGGCTGATGATCATTGGAATTTTAAAGATAGTGCTAAATATATGAGAAAATTTGTGCAAGAATATCAACAACAAAGCTTGAAACAGGATGTTTTGTTAAATATTAATATACCGATTGATTATAAAGCAGGGACTAAGGTAACTGAATTAGGTGATAAAGGATATACAAATAGTTTTGAAGAAAGATTTGATCCTCGTGAGGAGAAGTATTATTGGTTGGCAGGAGAATTAGTCGAAGAAGGGACTTCTGAAGGGACAGATGTTACTGCGGCTAAAAATAATTTCATTTCGATTACACCAATTAAACTGAATCTAACTTCTCATGAGCATCTACAAGAATTAAAAAAATGGGATATATAGTAATAAATTTCTCCTCTGTGAATAATTTATAATAAACTCTTCATGGAGGAGATTCTATGTTTAATCTAAAAGAAAAGAGAGCTAGAATAAAATTAACTGGATTTTTATTGGGTTTAAGCACTAGTCTGTTACTATTTTTTCTAGGGTTAGTTATTATGGCTCTTATCATTAATGTTATTAATATTAGGAATAGTACTACTCTTAATCTAATATCTATAATTAACTATAGTGTAGTATTCATAGGTGGGGTGACGGCAGCTTATACTTCTAAGAGTAGAGGGTGGTTGAATGGGCTATTAGTAGGTTTAGCTTATATATTAATCTTAATTGTTGTAGGTAGTTTTACTACTACTCCATCTTTTTCGGGAATTTTAGTATTGAAGATAGTAACTCTTTGTCTCGTTTCTACCTTAGGTGGAATTATTGGGATTAATATTATCTAGGATGAGAAAAGTCAAAATTTGAAGGTAGGTGTTGATGATTGAAAAAAAGAAGATTGAGATAAAGTGTCAAGGTGATGCTTCTTGGGATGAGATATCTAAACTAGTAGCACAGGCTTTTATGCGTTGGCAATATTCAATTAAAGAGCAGACGCAGCCAGAATTAGTTGACGACTTCTTTGTAATCCCAACAATTACTTTCATATTAGGGACAATCACAACTGGCTTTTTAAAGCAGATTGGAGAAGAAATTTGGAGTAATTTAAAGAAGGTGGTTAGCGAAAGTAAAATTCGTCGTCCTAAGCCGAATATGAAACTGAATTTTAGTTATGATGGAGTGCACTTTATTGTAGAAGTAGAGCATAATGATTTACAGACTCTGCAGGGGGTTTTGAAAAATTTGGATGAAATTATTAAAGGCATCTCTAAAGAAGAGGAAGAAAGGGTAAAGTTTATCTTAGGTGAGAATGGAAAATTCAAGAGGAAATTTTAGATTATTTTGCACCTGCTGAGGTGCTTTTTCTGTATTAAAATCATAACTTAGGATATACTAAGGGTAAGCTTGAGTCTAAGCTTAAGTAAAAGCAAAAACAGAAAAGCAGTAATAAGTGATGAGTGATGAGTAATGAGTAAAATTCAAAATAGTAAAAGCAAAAAAGAAAAGAGGTAGTTAGTAGCAAGTAGGTAATAAGCAAAAATGAATGTATATAGATTACGCAGTTAATATGCTATAAGTAGAGCGAAAAGGGTTACACGAAGAGTTTTCTGTATTTTAGAAAACTCGGAGGAAGAGATAAAAGAGTGATTAGCTATCAGCTGTGGGCTGTGAGCTGTGGGCTAAAAGATTAAAATCGAAGACAAAAGAGAAATTGACAGTTGACAGTGTAAAGTAAAGAGTGAAGAGTGAAGAGTAGCAAGCAGGTAATAAATAGAAAATCTGCATATAGATTACTCAGTTAATATGATATAAGTAGAGAGTATAGCGTTACACGAAGGGTTTTTTGTATTTTAGAAAACTCGGAGGATTAATCAGTAATTAGTAATCAGTAATTAGTAAAAAATAAAAAGCAGAAAAAATTAATAAATCAAAGTCTAAGTCAAAATAATAAAAGAAAAGCTTAAACTTAGACTCAAACTTAATCTTAAACGCTAGGAGTGGTTTAGTGCTGAATAGTCTAGTCTGGTTTTATCTATTTTTTGGACTAACAATTATTTTATTCTTACTAGTACCTAAAGATGAAATTATAAAGTTGCTTCCTTTTGGTCTGATAGGAGGTTTTGGATTAGCTCTTATTCTCCAGTATTTTGCTGTTAATATCTTCAGATGGTGGAAATTTAATTATACTTTCCTAGAAATTTTGCATACTCCCCTTGGGGTCTCTTTCAGTTGGATTCCAGCAGTCATAATTTTTGCTTATTTTTGGCCCTTAGCAGATTCTAAAATGGGACATTTAATCTATGTGATCATCTTTTCTCTGGGGACTGCGCTAGTTGAATATAGTTTTGTATTATTGGGATATAGAGAATATATTAATTGGAATCTATACCTTACATTTTTCTTAGCTCTTGGGGTGCATTTATTATTAGCCTTTTATCTGATTAGCCAAGAAAATATCAACTACTCGTAAAGACTAAATTCTAACTAATAATTTGAGGTGAAGCAAATGATAGTTGATGAAAGAGAAGATTTATTAGCAGTTAAAGCATTAAAAGAGCACTGGCAGAAGCAGAATTTTCATTTACTGCCCCATCAATATCAAACAGTAACTAAAGTTATTAATCAATTGGAGGGGCGGGCATTATTAGCTGATGAAGTCGGATTAGGCAAGACTATTGAAGCGGGGATGATATTAAAAGAGTATTTATTAAGAGGACTAGTAGAGACATGTTTGATTTTAACTCCTGCTTCTTTAAGCTTTCAATGGTGGCAGGAGTTGAATAAAAAATTCAATATAGACCTCTATAATAACCGTAAAGGTAAAGGATGGCATTATTTTAATATAATAATCTCTTCTCTAGATAGGGCTAAAAGGAAGCCCCATCGCGAAGAGATATATAAACGGGGGTTTGATTTAGTAATTGTTGATGAAGCCCATCATCTTAAGAATGAGAAGACGCTAAATTGGAAATTTGTAAAAAATATTCCAAAAGAGTATCTGCTATTATTAACTGCAACTCCTCTCCAAAATGATTTAAAAGAACTTTATAATTTAATCAATTTATTACGTCCAGGAATATATCAAGATTATAGTGATTTTAAAGATGAGCATGTAGGCGCTAAGCGGCAGGTAGAAAATCTATCAAGCCTACAGCAGAGACTAGCAAAGTTAATGATTAGAAATAACCGCTCTGATTTCAAACTAAGAGCAGGGAATGATAGGAAATTAAAATTAATCCCTGTGCAGTTAAAAGAGCAAGAAAGAGCATTATATGAAAAAATAACTCAGTTAGCTTCAAAAGAGAATAGAAATAATGTTGCTAAGAGCTCTTTTCAGTTATTGACTTTACAGCGTGAGGTCTGTAGTAGTTCTTTTGCAGTTATTAAATCTTTAGAGCGTATGTTAGAAAAGGAAGAGTATCAAAAAATTTGGTCAGAGTTAGAGGATATATTGCAGCTAGCTCGAGAAATTACTAGTAATCAAAAGTTAGAAGTAGTCAAAGAGATTATCTCAAAAGTAGAGACTAAGGTAATTATTTTTACAGAGTATAAAGCTACTCAGCAGTATTTAGGTTATTATTTATATCAAGAAGGTTATAATCCTGTCTTTTTCAGTGGTGATCTCTCAGATAATCAAAAAGAATGGGCCAAATCTAGATTTGCTCGTGCAGGTGATATTCTAATTAGCACCCAAGCTGGAGGACAGGGCATTAATCTGCAGTTTTGTAATGTGCTTATTAACTATGATCTGCCGTGGAATCCTATGAAATTAGAGCAGAGGATTGGGCGGGTAGATCGTTTAGGACAAAGAGATGATGTCTTGGTCTATAATCTGTTGACTGCTGCTACAGTTGAAGAGAAGATATTAAGACTGCTTCTAGAAAAGGTTGATTTATTTGAGCAGATAACTGAAGATCAATTAGAGTTGTTATTAGAAGAGACTGCAGAGGATGAGATCTTAAATAAAATATCTCAAACTTTAGAGCAGCGAGAGGGATTAGAAGAACTTACAAGAGAGTATTTACATTAAGAGAGCCATATGGCTCTCTTAATTATATTTAAATGGCTGCTTACTTGCTCTATCTTTTCTGTTTTTGACTCTTCTTCCTTAGCTGACTGCTGATAGCAGATCGCTGACAGCTATTCATAGTACTTATTAATCAATTCATCTAACTTTTGGCTGAGTTCAAGAATTTCGTCTTTAGTTAAGGTTTCACCGTCTTGGCCTTGTTGATTTAGCTTATCTCTCAGTTTTTCTATCTCTTCTTTTAATTTATCTTTATCTGTCATAAATTAATTAAACCTCCTGTTAAATTTATAGGGAATAACTGTTGCATCTTTAGTTTGACTATGATTTAATTTAATTATGCATTATCTTTTAAATAGAGGTTGTATTTTTATACTTTATTATGTATAATTATTAATAAATTAATTATTTTGATGCAGGGGGGAACTGTAATGAAAGCGAGTATTATAGGAGCGACAGGCTATACAGGAGCAGAATTGATTCGTTTATTAACTCAACATCCTAAGGTGGATTTGGAAATAATTACTTCCCGGAGTTTTGTAGGGGAAAAAATTTCAGATATTTATCCTAATTTAACTGGAATTATAGATGCTAAATGTGAAGAATTAGATGTTGATAAGATAGCTGAAAAGACAGAGGTTGCTTTTACAGCTCTACCACATGGAGTTTCAATGGATATAGTACCTAAATTAGTAAAACGAGGATTGAAGGTAGTAGATTTAAGTGGAGATTATCGTTATCAAAATTTAGCTACTTATCAAGAGTGGTATAAAGAGCATAGTAGTGCTGAATTATTAGAAGTAGGTACATATGGTTTAGCAGAGTTTAATAGCATGGCAATTAAGGAGAGTAGTTTAGTGGCTAACCCGGGCTGCTATCCAACAGCTTCTCTATTAGCGTTACTACCTTTAGTTCAAAATTCTGTAGTTGAAAAAGAAGGAATTATAATTGATGCCAAATCTGGGACTACAGGTGCGGGTCGAAAATTATCACGGGGAACTCATTTTTCTGAAACTGAAGGCAATTTTAAGGCCTATAAGGTGGCTAATCACCGTCATAGATCTGAAATAGAGGAGAAGTTATCTTTATCTCAAGAGGATGAAGTTAAGCTCACTTTCACCCCTCATCTACTGCCGGCTAAGCGGGGGATTTTGGCAACGATCTATGCTGATTTGGCCCAAGATAAGTCGCAAGAAGAGCTAATCCATTATTATAGGGAGTATTATGAGGGAGCGGAATTTGTAAGAGTTTTAGATGATAAGCTGCCGGAGTTAAAGTATGTTGTGGGCTCTAATTACTGTGATATTGGATTAAAAGTTGATCAGGATAGAAAGCAAGTAATTATCATTTCAGCTATTGATAATTTAGTTAAGGGTTCTGCAGGGCAAGCAGTTCAGAATCTTAATTTAATGGCTGGCTGGGATGAGACACTAGGACTAAAACAGATTGGACTTTATTTATAATTGATATTAGAGTGAGGAGTGAGATTAATGAATGTTAAGGAGATTGAAGGTACGGTAACTACACCTTTAGACTTTTTTGCTTCCGGAATCGAAACCGGAGTTAAAGAGGAAGGGAAGGATATGGCCTTGATCTATAGTATTGTAGAATCAGAAGCAGCAGCTGTCTTTACTGAGAATCAAGCCCAAGCTGCCCCAGTTAGAATTAGCCGTAATCATTTGGAAGATAATCAGGCACAAGCGATTTTGGTTAATAGTGGTAATGCTAATGCCTGTACAGGGGAGAGGGGAAATCTTGATGCAGCAAAGATGATAGAGTTGGCTGGTCAGAAGTTAGGATTAGACCAGGATGATATTATTCTCTGTTCAACTGGGATTATTGGTGAATACTTAGAAATGGATAAGATTAAGCCTGGTATTGAGAAGGCAGTCTTAAACTTAAAAGAGAATGGCGGTGTAGAGGCAGCAGAAGCAATTTTGACAACTGATAAGTATCAAAAAGAGTTAGCTGTTAAGGTTGATATAGGCGGCGAAGAGATAACAATTGGTGGGATAGCTAAAGGTTCAGGTATGATTGAACCTAGTATGGCAACTATGCTATCATTTTTAACTACAGATGCAGGGATTGACAAAAGGCTGTTACAAGAAGCTCTATCTAAAGCAGTGGACAAGACCTTTAATCGAATTACTGTTGATGGAGACCAGAGTACTAATGATACTGTAGCTATTTTGGCTAATGGAGCAGCCGAGAATGAAGTAATAGAGGAAAAGGATGATAGTTACCAGCGCTTTGTAGAGGGATTAAGCTATATTTGCAAAGAATTGGCCCATTTAATTGTTAAAGATGGTGAAGGGGCAACTAAATTTATAACGATTGAAGCGGAGGGCGTTGAGTCAGAAGCAAAAGCTGTAAAGATTGCTAAAGGAGTGGCTAATTCTAATTTAGTTAAGACTGCTATATTTGGTGAAGACCCAAATTGGGGACGTATTGCTTCGGCTGCAGGTTCAGTGGGAGTGGAGTTTGAACTTGATAAATTAGAGATTAGAATCAACGGTCAAGATATATTTGGTCCTGCGCAGCAGATTTATAACTATGCAGATGATTTATTGGAGGAGTCAACGGTTAAGATAGAAGTTGATTTAAACTCTGGTGAAGAGTCTGCTCAAGTGTGGACTTGTGATCTATCCTATAAATATGTGGAGATTAATGCAGAATATCATACTTAGAAATGCAATTGAGAATGGAGAATGGATAATGGAGAATTAAAAGATAAAAATAATAAAGGAATAAAAATGATGGTTTAACAAAGTAAGTAATTGCTAGATTTTTTTGTTTGGATTTTAATTGTAAATTCTCAATTATAAATTGTAAATTAAAATGATGGGTGGTGGAGAAGATGGAAGAGTTAATTGAGAAGGCGGATATTTTAATTGAAGCTTTGCCATATATGAAAGAATTTTCTAATAAGATCGTAGTCATCAAATACGGCGGTAATGCAATGGTTAATAAAGAGCTGATGGCTTCTGTATTGGAAGATGTAACTTTATTAAAGTATGTAGGAGTCAATCCTGTTATAGTGCACGGCGGCGGTCCGGTAATTAGTAAGAATTTAGAGCAGTATGATTTAGAGACTGAGTTCCATAAAGGATTTCGTATTACTAGCGAAGAAGTAATGGAAGTAGTTGAAAAAGCATTAGTTGGTGAAGTGAATACTAATTTAGTCTCTTTAGCTAATAGTTTAGGTATTAAAGCAGTGGGACTATCAGGCAAAGATAATCAAACAATCTTAGCTAAGAAGTGTGAAATGGACTGTGAAGTAGAGTTAGGTTATGTAGGAGAAGTGGATAGGATAGATCCTACACTCTTAAATTCGATGATTGAAGATCATTATGTACCGATTGTGGCTCCAGTAGGAGTTGATAAAGAAGGTAATAGTTATAATATTAATGCAGATTTGGTAGCAGGAGAGATAGCATCTGCTCTAGAAGCAGAGAAATTAATATTATTGACTAATACTGAAGGTATCTTAGAGGATCCAGAGGATGAGAGTACACTAATTTCTAGATTGAAGGTTGCTGAGGCAGAAGCAAAAATCAAAGATGAAGTTATAGTTGGCGGTATGATTCCTAAAGTTAATTCTTGTATTACTGCTCTAGAGAATGATGTACATCGGACTCATATCTTAGATGGGCGTTTAGATCATTCAATCTTATTAGAGATATTTACAGATAAAGGTATTGGAACGATGATAACTAAATAGCTATCAGACTTGAGCTATGAGTCATGAGCTATGAACTGCTCACAGCTCAAGACAGATAGCTGAGAGCTTATTATGGGGGGATATAATGAATACAGAGGAGATTGTTGCAGCTGATAAGGAATATTTTATGAATGTTTTCGGTGACCGAACGATGGTGGCAGAAAAAGGAGAGGGCGTTTACTTATATGATAATGAAGGAAATAAGTATTTAGATTTTTCGGCAGGAATTGCAGTTAATGCTTTAGGACATAATCATCCTAAAGTGACTGAAGCAATTAAAGACCAAGCTGAGAACTTACTGCATGCTTCTAATATATATTACTTTGAAATTCAAGCTAAGCTTTCGCAGCTCTTAGTTGAAAATACTTGTGCTGATAAAGTCTTTTATGCTAATAGTGGTGCTGAAGCAAATGAAGGAGCATTGAAATTAGCTCGTAAGTACTTTAAGAAGCAAGGTCAGGAGAAGTATGAGATCATTGCTACAAGTGAGTCTTTTCATGGACGGACGTTAGCTACTTTGGCTGCTACAGGTCAGAAGAAGTATCAAAAGCCATTTACTCCGCTGCCAGCTGGTTTTTCTTTTGTACCCTACAATGATTTAGCTGCAGTTGAAGAGGAAATTAGTGAGCAGACAGCAGCAGTGATGGTAGAACCGATTCAAGGCGAGGGGGGAGTTAATCCTGCTAGCCAAGAATATTTAGCTGGGTTAAGAGAATTATGTGATGAGCATAATATACTATTGATTCTTGATGAAGTACAGACAGGAATTGGACGCACAGGTAGTCTTTTTGCTTATCAACAGTATAATATTGAGCCTGATATCTTTACTTCTGCTAAAGCATTGGGTAATGGTGTGCCTGTTAGTGCTTTATTGGCCCGAGGAGAGGTAGCTGATGCCTTTGAACCGGGCGATCATGCCTCAACTTTTGGTGGTAATCCTTTAGCTTGTAGAGCTGCTTATGCTACTTTAAGTACAATTTTAGATGAGGATATACTATATAGTGTGAATCAGATTGGTTCTTATTTTAAAGAGGAGTTAATCTCTTTAGAAAAGAAGCATGATTTAATCTTAGATGTTAAAGGGCGAGGATTGATGTTAGGTGTAGAGGTAGATGCTGATCCGCAGTTGATTAGAGAAAAGATGTTAGAAAAAGGTGTTTTAATCTTAAAAGCAGGTAAGAATGTATTGAGATTTGTACCGCCATTGATAATTGAGGTTGAAGATGTTAAAGAAGTGGTTACTAAATTAGATGAAGTACTAAATGAACTCAATTAAATAAATTGTTACAGCAGAGGTTCTTGCCTCTGCTGTTATATTTGTAATTTAGCATAATCTATATAAAGTTTCACTCTTGAGTGAAACTTTATAAGTTGACGGTTTACAGTGGACAGTAGACAGTTAAAAGTCAAATTCAAAACTGAAACCAAAATCAACTCCTCACTAACCCCAGAAACATTAGCAATTATGTTTGTTTTGAATTTAAGGCTTGATTTTGAATTTAACTGTAAACTGTTAACCATCAACTGTAAACTTATAAAGTGTCACCTCTGGTGACACTTTATATAGATAGTTCTCTATTTTACTAGAAACTAACTGCTAAATTTGTTATTATATAAATATGCTTAATTTAATCAAATATAAAAAAGTGGAGGGTTAATATGATTACAACAGTTACTTTGAACCCAACTATTGACCGTGAATATTTTGTAAAGACTAATGAGCCAGGAGAACATCAGTACATTTATGACGATGCAGATATTGAGGTTTCTCCAGGTGGAAAAGGATTATTAAGTGCAATTAATTTAAAACATTTAGATTATCCTAATGTTCAAAATATAGGTTTTGTAGGTGGAAAGCAAGGGCTATTTTTTGAAAGTATGGTGCAGGAGCATAATGTAACAACTAATTATGTTTATACTAATAATGAGATTAGAAATAACATTTTTGTAATTGCTAAAGAACCAGTTACTTATACCCACTATAATGATTATACTTATGAAGTAGAGTCAAGAGATGTGAAAGAATTGATTAAACGTTATAAACGCGGTATAGTTGATAGTGAGTATATAGTGATAGCAGGTTCTATTCCCGAAGGAGTAAGTTTTGATATTTATAAAAGATTAATTGATATTGCTAATGAGAGAGATAAAACAGTCTATTTACATGCTAGTGGTGAAGCCTTAAAACAGGCCTTGCCTGCAGAGCCAAAGTTTGTAGTACCTTATTTTAAGC
>JAWOFC010000108.1:0-4185 GCA_046482455.1 Halanaerobacter sp.
GTACCCAATAAAGATATAGATTCCGCTCAGCAGGTGAAGCAATTAAGAGACTTTGCTAATGAGAAAGGAATTACTAATTTCTTTGAATTAGGTGAGATGGGCATTGAACACTGTCTATTGCCGGAACAAGGTTTAGTTGGCCCCGGAGATATTGTAATTGGAGCCGATTCTCACACTTGTACCTATGGTGCTTTAGGTGCTTTAGCTACGGGAGTAGGAAGTACTGATATGGCAGCAGCTATGGCAACTGGTGAAGCTTGGTTTAAGGTGCCTGAGACTATTAAGTTTGTTTATGATGGAGAACTACAGGATTGGGTCGGCGGTAAGGATCTGATCTTATATACAATTGGTGATATTGGAGTTGATGGGGCACTTTATAAATCAATGGAGTTTACTGGAGATGCAATTGATGAACTGTCGATGGCGCACCGCATGACAATGTCTAATATGGCAATTGAAGCCGGCGGAAAGTGTGGATTAATTGAGCCTGATGAAATTACTCTAGACTATGTTGAAGGACGAACGCAGAGAGATTATAAAGTCTATAAGAGTGATGAGGATGCAGAGTATGAAGAGATTATTGAATATGACTTAAGTGAGATTGAACCGCAGGTAGCCTATCCTAGCCTGCCTGAGAATACAAGAGGAATTAGTGAAGTGGAGGATATTAAGATTGATCAAGCAGTAATTGGGTCTTGTACTAATGGACGTTTAGAAGATCTAAGATTAGCTGCTGAAGTATTAGAAGGACAGCAGAAGGCAGATCATGTTAGATTAATTGTCTTCCCTGGCACACAAGAGATCTATAAGCAGGCTATGAAGGAAGGAATTGTTGAAACTTTGATTGATGCTGGAGCAGCAGTTAGTACTCCAACTTGTGGTCCTTGCTTAGGCGGTCATATGGGTATCTTAGCTGAAGGAGAAAGGGCCATTGCAACAACTAATCGAAACTTTGTAGGACGCATGGGACATCCAGAGAGTGAAGTCTATCTATCTAATCCAGCTGTAGCAGCAGCTTCAGCTATTGCAGGAGAGATTGTGAGTCCTGACGAAGTATTATAATTTCTTAAAGATTGAAAATCAAAGAGGTTTTAAAGGAGGAAGATTAAACTATGGATATCCAAGGAAAAGCATGGAAGTATGGTAGTGATATAGATACAGATGTAATTATTCCAGCTCGTTATTTAACTAGTGCTGACCCTGAGCACTTAGCTCAGCACTGTTTAGAAGATTTAGATGAGCAGTTTGTAGATAAGATGGATGAAGGAGACTTAATTGTAGCAGAAGATAATTTTGGGTGTGGGAGTTCAAGAGAGCATGCGCCGCTGTCAATTAAGGCAGCTGGAGTATCGTGTGTAATTGCTAATTCTTTTGCTCGCATCTTTTATCGTAATTCAATTAATATTGGACTGCCAATTATGGAATGTCGAGAAGCCGTAGCAGGAATTGATGAAGGGGATGAAGTTGAGGTTGACGTCGAGACAGGGACAATTACTAACTTAACAAAAGGTGAAGAGTATCAAGCTGAGCCATTCCCAGAGTTTATGCAGGAATTAATTAATGCTGGGGGCTTAATTGCATACGTGAATGAAACAGCTTAACAACTTTTAAAAGAAAATATTATAAACTTATAAGGGAAAGGTGTTTAATCTATTATGACGAAGAAGATAGCACTAATTGCAGGAGACGGTATTGGCCCAGAAGTAACTAAGCAGGGAATGAAAGTCTTAGAGAAGTTAGAGGAGATTAGTGATGTTGACTTAGAATTTGAGGAGTTTCCATTTAGTGCAGAACATTATTTGGATACAGGTGAATTAGTAACTGCTGAAGCAAAAGAAGAGCTAGCTAAATTTGATGCCATCTATTTAGGAGCAGTCGGTGATCCGCGGGTTAAGCCGGGAGTTTTAGAGCACGGTATCTTATTAGATTTAAGATTTTCTTTTGATCAGTATATTAATCTAAGACCAGTTAAATTATTAGATTCTCGTTTCACTCCTTTAAAGGATAAGGAACCACAAGATATTGATATGATGATAGTTCGTGAAAATACTGAAGGTCTATATGCAGGAGTGGGAGGATTCTTAAAAGAAGGTACAGCAGATGAAGTAGCTACTCAAGAGATGATTAATACTCATAAAGGAGTAGAGCGAGTAACTCGTTATGCTTATGAGTATGCTAAGAAGAGAAATGATGAGCAGAAATTAACTCTATGTGATAAGAGTAATGTCTTAACTTATGCTCATGATCTATGGCAGAGAGTATTTGAAGAAGTAGGAGCAGATTATAGTGCAGTAGAGATGGATCATATGTTAGTTGATGCCATTACAATGAAGATGGTTAGAAATCCAGAGGACTTTGATACAATTGTTACTTGTAATATGTTTGGAGATATTATTACTGACTTAGGAGCAGAGATCCAAGGTGGTATGGGGCTTGCAGTCTCAGGTAATATCAATCCTGAAGGTGTCTCTATGTTTGAGCCAGTACATGGTTCTGCGCCCGATATTGCAGGGCAAAATATTGCTAATCCATTAGCTGCAGTCTTAGCAGCAGGGATGATGGTTAAAGAGTTAGGTTGGACAGAAGAAGGAGAGAAAGTAGAAGAAGCTGTACAGAGATCACTACAAAATGATCACACAACTCCTGATATGGGAGGTAATTTAAGCACTGATGAGGTAGGAGATCATATCTGCAGTATTTTAGAATAGGGGTGAGATTATGTTAAAGACTTATGATACAACATTAAGAGATGGCGGTCAGATGGAAGGCATCTCCTATTCAACAGAAGATAAATTAAATATTACCAAAAAGCTCGATGAACTAGGAATAGACTATGTTGAAGGTGGATGGCCTGGTTCTAATCCTAAAGATATTGAATACTTTAAGAAAGTGCAGGATATAGAGTTAGAGAATACCCAAGTTGTTGCTTTTGCAAGTACGCGACGAGCTAAGGTGGCAGCTAAAGAAGATAAGAATCTTGCTGCTGTCTTAGAGTCAGGAGTAGAGGTGGCAACAATCTTTGGTAAGTCCTGGGATTTACATGTTACAGATGCTTTAAAGACTGAATTAGAAGAAAACTTGAAGATGGTTGAAGAATCAATTAGTTATCTCAAAGAGAATGGTTTAGAAGTCCATTTTGATGCAGAGCACTTCTTTGATGGTTATAAGGCAAATCCTGAGTATGCTCTAAAAGTTCTTAAAGCTGCTGATAGAGGAGGGGCAGAGACTTTAGTCTTATGTGATACAAATGGCGGAACTTTACCTTCTGAAGTAAGAGAGATAATTAATACTATTCAGGATGAAGTTGAAACTCCTTTGGGGATGCATGCTCATAATGATACTGATGTAGCAGTGGCTAATTCTTTAGCTGCAGTAGAAGAAGGAGTCTATCATATACAGGGTACTATCAATGGTTATGGTGAACGCTGTGGGAATGCTAATCTATCTTCGATAATTCCTAATTTGAAGCTTAAATATGATAAAGACTTTGCTTTTATGACTGATAATCAGTTATTTAAATTAACTGAAGCCTCGAGATATGTTAGTGAAGTTGCTAATTTATCTCCACCACCGCATAGTCCTTATGTAGGAGATAGTGCTTTTGCTCATAAAGGCGGTATTCATGTGAGTGCTATTTTACGTGAGCCTGAGACTTATGAGCATATCAAACCAGAAATAGTTGGTAATCAACGCCGTGTTTTAGTCTCTGAGTTATCCGGTAAGAGTAACTTAGTCTACAAGGCGGAAGAATTAGGAATTGATCTTGATGAAGAGAATACTGATTTAAAGGCAGTCTTAGAGAAGGTTAAAGATTTAGAACATCAAGGCTATCACTTTGAAGGAGCAGAAGCTTCTTTTGAATTGCTAGTGGAAAAAGCAGCCGGGCGATATGAAAAATTATTTCAATTAGAAGGAATTAGGATTATTACTGAAAAACGCGGCGAAATGAATCCCCTTTCAGAAGCAAGTATTAAAGTAACGGTGAACGGTGAACGAGTTCATACTGCTGCTGAAGGAGATGGCCCAGTTAATGCCTTGGACAAAGCGTTAAGAAAAGCTTTACGTCGTTTTTATCCTACTTTAGAAGAAATCCATTTGATTGACTATAAAGTGCGTGTCTTAGAAGGGAAAGATGGTACAGCTGCTAAAGTAAGAGTGTTAATCGAATCTGGAGATGGACACGAA
>JAWOFC010000219.1:0-7407 GCA_046482455.1 Halanaerobacter sp.
TCTGTAATCGAAACATCTACCTTTTCCGGAATTTCAACTGGCAAATGACCAACTCTAGACATAAAAGGCACCCCCTTCAATATTTTTTAAATTACCATACGTAGCAAAGAACTTCTCCCCCGATACCATTCTTTCTAGCTTCTTTATCCGTCATTACACCTTGCGATGTAGAAATAACAGCAACTCCTAAACCACCTAATACTTTAGGTAATTCATCTTTATTAGCATAAACTCTTAATCCCGGCTTACTAATTCTTTTTAAACCAGTAATTACATCTTCATCATTCTCACCATACTTTAAGAACAATCTTAAACTACCCTGTGCACCATCTTCATATCTTTTATATTCTTTAATAAACCCTTCTTCAGATAATAGTTCAGCAATTGCCTCTTTTACATTAGAAGCTGGAATACGTACTTTATCCTTAGAAAGTTGAGTAGCATTACGAATTCTTGTTAACATATCAGCTATTGGATCAGTCATAAAATGTTACCTCCTTTCAAATTATAACAGAACTTTATTACCAACTAGATTTTTTAACCCCAGGTAATTTTCCTTCATGTGCTAATTCTCTAAAACAGATTCTACATAGTTCAAATCTTCTTAAGACACCATTTGGTCTTCCACAACGGCGACATCTTCTTTCTTCACGAGTCGAATATTTTGGCTCACTATTCGCTTTCTCAACTTTGGATGTTTTAGCCACTTTGCCACCTCCTTAGTTACTGTTTAAATGGCATATTCATTAATGATAATAGTTCTTTCGCTTCTTCGTCAGTTTCAGCAGATGTTACAATTACAATATCCATTCCTAAAATCTGACTTACTTCTTCAACATCAACTTCAGGAAAAACAGTATAGTTTGAAAGTCCTAAAGAATAGTTCCCACGACCATCAAATGATTTGGTAGGTAATCCTCTAAAGTCTCTAACACGAGGCAGTGCAACATTAATCAATTTATATAAAAACTCATACATTTTATTCTTACGTAATGTAGCCTTACAACCTACCGGCATTCCTTTTCTAATTTTAAAATTAGCAACAGACTTCTTAGCTCTTGTAACTACAGGATCTTGACCAGTAATTGAGCGTAAACTTTCTACTGCTTCATCTAGGATAGTTGCATTTTCAGGTGCATCTCCTAAACCCATGTTTACAATAACTTTTTCTATTTCTGGTACTTCCATTACATTATCATATTCAAACTCTTCCATTAAAGTAGGAACAAATTCATCCTTATACTGTTCTTTTAGTACACTCATTATCTTATCCTCCCTTCTATTCTAAAGTTTCGCCGCATTTTTTACAGTATCTAACTTTCTCACCGCTATCTAAGATCTTCTTACCCGTTCGAGAGGCTTCATTACAGTGTTTACAGACTAGCATAACATTCGAACTATGAATCGGTGCTTCTTGCTCTTGGATTCCACCTTGTGGATTATCCTGTGTAGGTTGTTGATGTTTCTTAACAATATTAACTCCTTCAACAACAACTCTATCTTTATCTGGAAATGCTTTTAGAACTTCTCCTTCTCTGCCTTTATCTTTTCCTGCGATAACTTTAACTTGATCACCTTTTTTTACATGTAATTTAGACATAACTTAACCTCCCTTCTAATACCTCTTAAACCTATATTACCTCAGGTGCTAAAGAAATAATTCGATTAAAGTTCTGACCTCTCAATTCACGAGCAATTGGACCAAAAATTCTGGTTCCCATTGGTTCATTATTATTATTTATAATTACAGCAGCATTCTCATCAAAACTGATATAAGAACCGTCATCTCGTCCTACTTCTTTATTAGTTCTAACAATCACTGCTTTTACAACATCACCTTTACTTACCATACCATCTGGAATAGCTTCTTTAACTGTGGCCACTATTATTTCTCCAACAGAAGCAAATCGCTTCCCAGAGCCTCCTAAGACTTTAACACATAATAACTCTCTAGCGCCTGAGTTATCAGCTACCTTTAACCTTGATTCTGCTTGAATCATTCTAAACCCTCCTTTCAAATAACCCTAATTATCTATTTAGCTTTACGTACAATTTCCGTTACTTTCCAAGTTTTATTCTTACTATATGGTTTAGTTTCAATTATTTCTACCTCATCCCCTACTTTACATTCATTCTCTTCATCATGAGCCATAAATCTAGATGTACGATTAATAACTCGCTTATAAAGTTCGTGCTGGACCTTACGTTCAACTGCTACTACAACAGTCTTATCCATTTTATCACTAACAACTTCACCAGTTCTTTTCTTACGATTGCTAGCGGCCATTTTATACCTCCTCTCAATTAACCTTGATTGATACCAAGGTCTCGCTCATTTAAAATTGTTTTTACCCGTGCAATAGTCTTCTTAACTTCTCGAATTCTAATTGGATTCTCAAGTTGAACAGTTGCATTTTGAAAACGCAGATTAAACAACTCATCTTTCAATTCACTCAATTCATGTTCTAATTCCTCTGAAGTCATATTTCTTAATTCACTAGCTTTCATCTGTGTCACCACCCATATCTTCCCGTTTCACGAATTTAGTATCAATAGGTAACTTATGAGAAGCTAATCTCATAGCTTCACGGGCAATTTCTTCTTCTACACCTGAAATTTCAAACATTACGCGACCTGGCTTGACAACAGCAACCCACTTTTCAGTTTCACCTTTTCCACTACCCATTCTTGTTTCAGCAGGTTTAGCAGTTACAGGCTTATCAGGGAAAACATTAACCCATACTTTTCCCCCTCGCTTAATATATCGAGTTAAAGCAATTCTTGCTGCTTCAATCTGGCGGTTTGTAATCCAAGCTGGTTCTAATGCTTGCAGACCATATTCGCCAAAAGTAACTTCTGTTCCTTTTGTGGCTTTTCCTTTCATACGTCCACGATGCTGTTTTCTATGCTTAACTCTTGTTGGAATTAACATTATGCAGCCTCCTTTCTATTCTTCCTCGTCTTCTAATTCTGGTAAGACTTCTCCTTTATAGATCCAGACTTTAACTCCAATCTTTCCATAAGTAGTATAGGCTTCTGTAAAACCGTAATCGATATCAGCTCTTAAAGTATGAAGCGGAACACTACCTTCATTATAGCCTTCAGTTCGAGCCATATCTGCTCCACCTAAACGGCCAGCACATTCAATCTTAAATCCTTCTACTCCTCCTTGACGCATTGCACGATTCATAGCCTGTTTCATAGCTCTTCTAAATGAAACTCTATTCTCTAACTGTTGAGCAATATTTTCAGCTACTAATTGTGCATTCTGGTCAGGATTATTCACCTCTACTACATTAACCTGAATATTTTTATCCGTCATATCTTCTAAATCAGCACGTAACTTATTAACTTCAGAACCACCTTTACCAATTACCATGCCTGGGCGAGCAGTATGAATATCTAACTTCACTCTATCAGCTGCTCTTTCAATCACTATTCTAGCAATTCCAGCTTCATACATCGCTTCTTTAACATGCTCTCTAATTTCTAAGTCCTCATGTAACAAATCAGCATATTGATCTGGTTCTGCAAACCATTTTGCATCCCAATCCTTAATAACTCCTACTCTTAAACCATGTGGATTTATTTTTTGTCCCATTCATTATCCCTCCTTTTCTGCTACTTTAATAGTAATATGACTAGTTCTTTTATTAATCGGGCTCGCTTGCCCCATTGCTCTTGGCTTAAATCTTTTCATTGTCGGACCTTGGTCAACATATGCTTCAGAAACCTCAAGTTCATCAGCAATCATACCGTGATTATTCACAGCATTTGCCACAGCAGAATTAAGAACTTTTTCTATAATTTCTGCAGCTTTCTTCTGTGTATTCTTTAAAATGCCAATTGCTTCAGCAATATCTTTACCCCTTACTAAATCAATAACTAATCTAGCTTTTCTTGGGGAAATTCGAACTTCTTTCGCAATTGCTCTTGCTTCCATAATTTGACCCCCTTTATATTAAAACCATTTAAAGTTCTGTAGATCTTTATAGATATCTACTTAAGTGCTGTAGACCTCTCAGTATGTCTACTATGTCCCCTAAATGTTCTAGTTGGAGCAAACTCTCCTAATTTATGACCTACCATCTCTTCAGTAATATAGACCGGTACATGTTCTTTACCATCATGAACTGCAATTGTATGACCTACCATCTGCGGATAAACTGTTGAACTTCGCGACCAAGTCTTTATAACCTGTTTTTCGCCTGATTCATTCATCTTTTGAATCTTAGCTAACAACTTTTCCTCCACAAAAGGTCGATTGTTTTGTTTAGCCACGCATATATACCTCCTTACAAATCAATTATTTTTTATTCTTTTTAGATTCATGACGTCTCTTAACAATATATTTATCAGACTCTTTTGGCTTTCTAGTCTTCTTACCCATTGTAGATTGACCCCAAGGTGTAACTGGATGTCTACCTGCAGGTTTTTTACCTTCTCCACCACCATGTGGGTGATCATGGGGGTTCATTGCTGTACCACGAACACTAGGCTTCTTACCTAACCAACGATTTCTACCAGCTTTACCGATCACAATATTTTCATGATCTACATTGCTAACTTGACCAATTGTAGCTCGGCATCTAATATCAACTAATCTTACCTCACTAGATGGTAACTTAATATGAGCATACTTTCCTTCTTTAGCCATTAGCTGTGCTTGAGTACCAGCAGACCTAGCTAACTGTCCGCCCTTGCCAGGTTTCATTTCAACATTATGAATTACAGTACCAATCGGAATATCTCCTAATGGTAAAGCATTACCTACTTCGATCTCAGCCTCTGCACCTGACATAACAGTGTCTTCAACTTCTAAACCACGCGGTGCAATAATATATCTCTTTTCTCCATCAGCATAGTTTAATAGAGCAATTCGCGCTGAACGGTTCGGATCATACTCTATCGTAGCAACTTTGGCTGGAATACCGTCTTTATCTCTCTTAAAATCAATTACTCGATACTTTCTTTTATGTCCTCCACCCTGATGTCTAACCGTAACTCGACCATTCGAATTACGACCACCAGTTCTTTTAAGTGGTTCTAGTAATGACTTCTCTGGTTGGTCAGTAGTAATATCTTCAAAAGCATCCACTGTCATATATCTTTTAGATGGAGTTGTTGGTTTAAACTTCTTAATTGCCATTGTTAGTCCCTCCTTCTTCTATTAAAATTATACTCCTTCAAAAATTTCTATATTATCATCTTCAGATAATTTAACTCTTGCTTTCTTCCATTCTGCAGTTGTTCCTTCATTATA
Source organism: Halanaerobacter sp. (assembly GCA_046482455.1). Lineage (GTDB taxonomy): Bacteria > Bacillota > Halanaerobiia > Halobacteroidales > Halobacteroidaceae > Halanaerobacter. The sequence continues at coordinate 5,264 of JAWOFC010000219.1, forward strand.
TCTTAGTCTTCTCTTCTTACCAGGCATCCGGCAAGTAGTAACTTTTTTAACTGTAACATCAAAGATATCTTCTACAGCCTTCTTTATTTCTGTCTTATTAGCATTAAGAGCAGCCTTAAAAGTATACCAGTTATCCTCTTCCATATCCATCATAGTCTTTTCAGAAATATGAGGTTCAATAATTACATCTCGTAAATTCATTATACTACTAGCACCTCCTCAACCTGGTTAAGTGCAGCTTCTTGCAAAATAACTCTATCACTATTTAAAACATCATAAACAGTTACTTGCGTTGCTTCTACAACTCTCACATCGGGAATGTTACGAGCAGATTTATATACATTATCACTAATATTATTTAAAACTATTAATACCTTTTGCTCTTTAGCATCTAGATTATCCAAAACAGATATCATATCTTTAGTTTTTGGTTGGGCAAAATCAAGCTCATCAATTATAACTAAGTCTTCATCTTGAACTTTATCCGTTAAGACAGACTTAACAGCCAACTTCTTAACCTTCTTTGGAATATCTTTTTCATAACTTCTCGGCTGCGGACCAAAAGTAGTTCCTCCACCAACCCAAATTGGAGATCTAATACTCCCATGTCGGGCTCGACCAGTACCTTTCTGTCTCCACGGCTTACTTCCACCGCCATTAACTTCGCCCCGTGTCTTAGTTTTAGAAGTACCGGCACGTTTAGCAGCTAATTGGGCATTGACCGCTTCGTGAACAACGTGCTCATTTATTTCAACAGCAAATACTTCATCACTTAAAGCAACATTTCCAACACTTTCTCCTTGAGAATTATATACATTTAATTCTGGCATCTTTTATCCTCCTTCCTCATAACCTACTTTACTGTTTCAGTAATTTTTAATAATCCCTTCTTCGAACCTGGTAGACCACCTTTGATTAATAAAACATCTTTATCAGCATCAACTCTAACAACTTCTAAATTTTGGACTGTTACCTTTTCACGACCCATTCTTCCTGGCATCTTCTTCCCTTTAAATACTCTTGCCGGGTCAGCACTCTGTCCAATTGAACCTGGTAATCTATAGTTTCTAGAACCATGAGTTTTTGGTCCCGTATTAAAGTTCCATCTTTTCACTGTGCCAGCAAAACCTTTACCTTTAGAAGTTCCAGTGACATCAACTTTTTCACCTTCTGCAAAAGTTTCAACTGTCACTTCATCTCCTGTGTCTAATTCTTCTACTCCAGACATTCTAAACTCTTTAACATATTTTTTAGGATCGATATCATACTTTTCAAAATGTCCAGATTCAGGTTTGTTAACTCTAAATTCTTTTGCATCTTCAAAACCTAACTGTACTGCTTCATATCCATCAACAGCTTCAGTCTTCTTTTGCACTACAGGACAAGGTCCTGCTTTCACAACTGTAACAGGAACTACTTCTCCATTTTCTTTAAAAACTTGCGTCATGCCAACTTTCTTTCCTAAAATACCTTTCATCTTAAACACACCTCCTTATCAACAAGTACTATTATAATTTAATTTCAATATCAACACCGGCAGGTAAATCTAATCTCATTAAAGAATCAACTGTCTTAGGTGTCGGTTCTTTAATATCAATTAATCTTTTATGAGTTCTCATCTCAAATTGTTCGCGTGCTTTACTATTAATATGAGGAGAACGAAGAATAGTAAATACTTCTTTTTTAGTCGGTAACGGTACTGGACCCGAAACACTTGCCCCTGTTTCTTTAGCTGTATCTACAATCTTTGTTGCAGAATCATCTAATACTTGATGTTCATAAGCTTTCAATTTAATTCTAATCTTTTCTCTAGCTTGTTCAGCCATTATTTTCACCCCCGATTACATAATTAAAAGCAGAAAAAAGATGAGGAGGAAAGTTCACTCCCCATTTTTTCCTATTCTATTTATTTATTCAATAATTTCAGTTACAACACCGGCTCCTACTGTCTTACCGCCCTCTCTAATTGCAAATCTTAATCCTTCATCCATTGCAATTGGAGAGATTAATTCTGCATCCATCTCAATATTATCTCCTGGCATTACCATCTCTACATCCTCTGGTAAGTTAATTGTTCCTGTTACATCTGTTGTTCTAAAATAAAACTGCGGCTTATATCCATCAAAGAATGGCGTATGTCGTCC
>JAWOFC010000282.1:0-3113 GCA_046482455.1 Halanaerobacter sp.
GAGTCGTGAGCTGTGAGCGAGTGAAAATAACAAGCAATGGAGAACAATTGGTGGTTGACGGTTGACGGTGTACGGTTGACAGTTAAAAAGATAAAGTCAAAAAAAGCAATTGAGAATGGATAATTAAAAATAGAAAGTCAAAAGTAAAAAGCAGAATAGCTATCAGTCGTCAGCTGTCGGCTTTCAGCCTAAGAGCGTACAAACAGCTTTGAGTCGTGAGTCGTGAGCTGTGAGCAGTTAAAGTAGCGTTGAGTCGTTAGTTATATGTTTTCATCTTAAAGTCTATAATGTTGTGAACTGCTGAAGACTGAAAGCTGAAGGTTGACGTCTGATAAATTATAACTGGGTTGGTGGTGCAATGGAAAATTTGAAAGGGTCTATTATTTCCAATTTAGCCTATTGGTTGTCGTGTCTTAGCAACTCTTCTTTAAATTTAAAGGTGCAGAATGAAGCTAGGCTAGCGGAGATAAAAGAGTCAGGGCGCAATATTATCTTTGCTCTGTGGCATGAACATCTCTGGCTGCCTGTCTATTATCTTAGCAAGCGAGACTGTGTGACTTTAGCTAGTGAAAGTCGGGATGGAGAATATATAACAGGAGTTTTAGAGCGTTTGGACTGGGAAGTAGTGCGCGGTTCAACTAGCCAGGGTGGGACGCGTTCTCTGCTGCGTTTGATTAAAAGACTTAAGCAGGGTCAAGAGGCAGCTATCACAGTTGATGGTCCTACAGGGCCGCGCCGTGAAGTTAAGCCGGGGATTTATTATTTAGCTAAGAAGACGGAGAGTGTAGTTATACCTGTAGGAGTTGCTTTTAAGAGAAAAAAAGTCTTTAATAGTTGGGATCGTTTTAAACTGCCAGCTCCTTTTACTAAGGCAGTCTTGACTTTTGGAGCAGGGATTATGGTTGAGGCAGAGAGTAGTGAAGATGCTGCTTATTATCAAGAATTGATTGGAGATCAGATTAATGCAGCAATTAAGGAAGCAGAAGAGATGTTAGGTGGTTTAAAATGAAATTAAAAGAGTATCTATTAAAAGTAATTAAAAGAGAAGAGACTGGTCTGATACCAGGATTAATATTGATAGTTTTAACTATTTTAGCTCAAGTTTATAGATTCTTAGTCTATTTAAGAAAGAAGGTCTATGATTTAGGAATCAAGAAGAGTTATGAGTTAGATACACGGGTGATTAGTGTGGGCAATATTACTGCTGGCGGCACTGGTAAGACACCAATGGTGCGTAAGATAGCTGCTAATTTAAGAGCTGCTGGTCAGAAAGTTGTGGTTTTAAGCCGCGGTTATAAAGGAGATTTTGCAGATGAGATTGCTGTAGTCTCTGATGGTGATGCAGTAACTATGTCAGTCGCAGAAGCGGGGGATGAGCCTTATTTATTGGCCCGTTTTTTAGATGGTGTGCCTGTAGTAGTAGGTGCTAAACGCTTAAAGACGGGGAAGTATGCTTGTGCTAGGTTTGAGCCTGATTTTATTATTTTAGATGATGGCTTTCAACATTGGCAAGTTGCTAGAGATTATGATATAGTAGCAATTGATGCGGTGCATCCGTTTGGTGCAGAGGAGTTACTGCCTGGTGGATTACTGCGTGAGCCTCTCTCTAGTTTGGAGCGAGCCCATAAAGTAGTGATTACTAGAGCAGATCAAGTGGAGGAAGAGAAGTTAGCTGCAATCAAGACTAAGATTAAAGAGGTACGATCTGATTTAGAGATTATGGTTACTAGACATCAGCCGACTTATTTACGAGATTTAATCTCTGATCAATCCCATGGGATTGATTTAAGGGGGAAGCGGATTATGGCTGTTTCAGGGATTGGAAATCCGAGATCATTTGAGATGACTTTGGAGGATTTAGGAGCTAATATTGTCAAGAAGATACGCTATAAAGACCATCATAGTTATAGTGATGAAGAGATTAGTCGACTCTTTACTCTAGCTGCAGTACACGATGTAGACAAGATAGTGACGACGGAGAAGGATGCTGTTAGTATGGATAATGATGTGATTGAAGTAAATAATATAGGGATTGATGTGCAGGCTTTAGGTATTGAATTAGAAATTTTAGAAGGTAGAGAAGTCTGGGACGATTTTTTGGAGGTGCTGCAAAGATGAGAGTAACAGCAATTATCCCCGCTCGTTATGCTGCAACTAGGCTGCCGGGGAAGGTGTTAAAAGATATCTGTGGAAAGACGATGATTCAGCGTGTTTATGAACAGGTTTCCAAAGCCCAAAATTTAGATGGAGTAATTGTAGCTACTGATGATAAGAGAGTCTATCAGGAGGTAGAATCTTTTGGTGGACGAGTGGAGATGACTTCTAAGGAGCATAGTACCGGCACAGATAGATTAGCAGAAGTTGCTAAAGACTTAGATTCTGAAATTATTGTGAATGTGCAGGGCGATGAGCCTTTATTAAATCCTGCCATGATCGACCAAGCAGTGAAGCCTTTATTAGATGATGTTGAGATTAAGATGAGTACTTTAAAACATAAGATTGAAGATAAAGAGGAATTAGAAGATCATAATGCGGTTAAGGTAGTTACTGATAAGGATGATTTTGCTCTCTATTTTTCTCGTTCTTTAATTCCTTATCCCCGCAGTGAAAGGGAGATGACTTTTTATAAACATATTGGTCTCTATGTCTATAGAAGAGAGTTCTTGTTAGACTATACTAATTTAGAGCCAACGCCCTTAGAAGAGAAGGAGTCCTTAGAGCAGTTGCGGGCGTTGGAGAATGGCTATCAGATTAAGGTGGTTGAGACTGAGCATCAGGTGATTGGTGTTGATACGGAAGAAGACTTACGGAAAGTAAGAAAAGCTATCAGCTCTCAGTAGTCAGCTGTCAGCTAAAGAATAGCTATGAGTTGTGAGCTGTGAACTATGAGCAGCGGTCAGCTATCAGCAGTCAGCTTAAAGGCATACAGTCAAGAGATTTATGAGCTGTGAGCAGCTGAAAGCTGAGGCTGAAGACTGAAAGCTAAAAAAGGGAGTGTATATAAATGGTGCAAGAAGTAGTCTTAAATGATGAGATTAAGTTTGGGGCAGGCAATCCTTTTGTTTTGTTGTCAGGACCTTGTGTAATTGAGAGTGAAGAGCATGCTGTCAGAA
>JAWOFC010000007.1:0-3715 GCA_046482455.1 Halanaerobacter sp.
GATGCAGCCTTTTATCAAGAACGCGAGACTAATGAACCATCCATAACAACTGCTAAGCAGTTACATGGTAAAGATTTATCCTTTAATAATATTAATGATACTAATGGAGCTTTAGAACTAATTAAAGATTTTCCCGACCAGCCTGCTGCAGCAGTTATTAAGCATGCTAACCCGTGTGGAATGGCAGTAGGTGATACTTTATTAGAAGCTTATAAAGAAGCTCATGCAGGAGATCCACTCTCTGCCTTTGGTAGTATTGTTGCTCTAAATGGCAAGATTACTGCTGAGATAGCTCAAGAGATTGCTCAAGAAGATAAATTTGTTGAAGTTGTAATTGGCCCAGAATTTAGTGCTGAAGCTTTAGAAATCCTAAAGGAACGTTGGGATAGCGTACGCCTATTAGAGACAGGAGATTTATATATTAATCGTGATGAACCGGGCTATATGATGAAGAAAGTAGTCGGCGGTCTATTAGTACAAGATAGAGATATCGTTGAATTAGGTGAAGATGAGTTAGAGGTTGTAACTGAGAAGAAGCCGACGGAAGAAGAGTTAAAAGATCTATTATTTAGTTGGAAAGTAGTTAAACATGTGAAGTCTAATGCTATTGTAATGGCTAATAATGAAATGGTTGTTGGAGTAGGAGCAGGACAGATGAGTCGAGTAGATTCAATGATGATTGCAGGTCGCAAATCTGATGGTAGACAAGAAGGCGGAGTAGTTGCTTCAGATGCATTCTTCCCTTTCCCAGATGCAGTAGAAGAAGCAGCTAAAAGAGGAATTAAAGCAATTATTCAGCCAGGTGGTTCAATTCGAGATGAGAAGGTAATTGCAGCTGCTGATGAACACGGTATTGCTATGGTCTTTACAGGCAGAAGACATTTTAGACATTAAGATTAATTTTAAGTAAACGGAGCCTATAAATAGGCTCCGTTTTATATTGAAAAAATAATTTCAAAAAATTGACTAAATAAAAGGGATATATTTACTTTTGAACAATATAATATATACGAGCTTACATAAAAAGGAGGTTTGGCAAAACATGGAGATTTTGAAGGTGGCAGCAGATTCAAATCCAAAAGGAGTAGCTGAAAAATTAGTTAATACCCTAGAGGAGGAAGAATATGCTGAATTACAATCAATTGGAGCTGGAGCAGTTAATCAAGGTGTTAAGGCAGTAGCTATTGCTAGAAATGAAGTAGAAACAGAGGAGATTGGTCTAACCTGTATCCCAGCCTTCATGGATGTAGAAATTGATGGTGAAGAGAGAACTGCCATTAAATTGATAGTTGAATTAGTTGAATAAGTTAAAAGATTTGCTCTAATATTCCAGCCGTAAGGCTGGTTTATTTTTTAATGAGTTTTTTGTATTAATAGAGGGAATTTATATTTAATATAGAAATTCTAACAATAAGATAGAAGATTGATAGCAGGATTACTTTCAGCTAAAGAAAGATATTGGAAACTAGAGTATTTAGGGCAGGATTATGATGTTTCTACTCTTTTGATTGTATGTCTTGAATTTTAATTGTCAATTCAACATTCTCAATTGTCAATTAATTTGGGTGTGTGAAGAAACTCAGTTATCTGTAAAGTATTGAAATGATAGGTATTAATTTAGCTGAGAGCACTAAGCAGGTGGGAAGGAGTGAGTAATGATTAATATATTAATTGTTGATGACCAAGAAGAAATTTGTCTGTTATTAGGTCATATTCTTCGTAAGGCAGGTTATGAGAATATTGAATCTTCTGCTACGGCTGAAGAGACCTTTAAAATAGTTGCAGATAAATTAGAAGCTGACGAAGATATAGATTTAATCCTCTTAGATATAAATCTGCCTGATAAGAATGGAATTGAAGTCTGTAAAGAATTAAAAAGTAAAGAGCAATTAAAGGATACTCCTATTATTATGGTCACAGGTGATGAAGATAATACTACATTAGAGAAGGCCTTTTCTGCAGGAGCAGTAGATTATATTACTAAGCCAATCTCTAAAATTGAACTGCGAGCTAGAGTAGGTTCTGCTCTGCAGTTAAGAAAGGAGATAAAAGAGCGTAATGCTCGAGAGAAAGAATTAGAGGAAACAGCCCACAAGCTAAAAAAAGCTAATAAAAAATTAGAGGAGATGGCCTCTAAAGATGGCTTAACTGGTCTAACTAACCGCCGTTTATTTGATAGGCTAGTGCGCGAAGAATGGCAGCGAGCACGAAGAAATAATGACTATTTAGGATTGATTATGTTAGATATTGATCATTTTAAAGAATATAATGACTTTTATGGTCATCAAAAGGGAGATGACTGTTTAAAGAAACTAGCTCATACAATGCAAGAGGTAATTAAGAGACCTGGTGATTTAGTAGCACGTTATGGGGGGGAAGAGTTTGTAGTTGTGCTGCCTCAGACTGATTTATCTGGTACAAAAATGATAGCTGAAAAGATTAGACAAGAGATAGTTAATCTAAAGATTCCTCATCATGAATCAAAAGTCTCAGATTATGTGACTGTCAGCTTAGGAGTAGCAGTAGCTCAGCCTAACTCTAAAGAGAATAGAGTTAAAAAATTAATTGAAGTAGCTGATAATTTACTCTATGAAGCTAAGGAGAAAGGAAGGAATAGAACTGCAGTAGAAGAAAAGATAATTAACTAAATGAGGGGGATTAGTATGAGTGAAAAAGTACCTGTAGACCAAGACTTAAAGGCATTAATTCCTATATTTATGGATAATAGAGAAGAAGATATCACAAAGTTAAAAGAGCTATTAGCAGAATCTGATTTAGAAGGGATCAAACGAGTAGGTCATAATTTAAAAGGTACAGGTGGAGGCTATGGCTTTGATAAGATTACTGAGCTTGGTCGTCAAATAGAAGAAGCTGCTAAAGAAGAGAATGAAGATAGCTTAGAAGAATTGATAGCGGAGCTAGAAATTTATCTTGAAGAAGTGGAAATTACTTATGAGTAGTGGGAGTGGTGAAAATGGATGAGTTTAGTTTAGAACAAGAGTATGAAATCATTTTTAATAATACTCAAGATGCTTTATTTTTAGTACAAGTTACTCCTGAAGAAGAATTTCGTTATCTGCGTTTAAATAATACCCATGAAGAATTAACTGGTTTAACCACTGCAGAAGTTAAAGGAAAGAGACCGCGGGAAATATTTGGGGCTGAATTAGGAAGTTATTTAGAAGAGAAATACCAAACCTGTTTAGAAGCAGAAGAAAATATTGAATATAAAGAAGAATTAGAACTACCAGGTGGAAAGAAGATTTGGTTAACTAATTTAACGCCTGTATTTAATGGAGGAGAGATAACTCAAATTGTTGGTTCATCGCGAGATATTACAGAAAAAATAGAAGCTCAAAAGCAGTTAGAAGAATTAAACCACCGTTTTCAAGCTGCTACTGAGATAGCCAATGTAGGGGTCTGGGAATTAAATTTAGCTACTGATGAACTGATTTGGAATCAAGAGATGTATCAAATATATGGGATGAGTCCGGCAGAAACGGAAGCTGGTTTAGCTGCTTGGTCAAAAAATATACATCCTGAAGATAAAGAGCGCAGCAGAAAAGAACTAGAAGAAGCAATTGCTAATCGTAAGAAATTTGCTACTGAGTTTCGAGTAATTCCTGAAGAGAATAAAGTAAAACATATTAAAGCAGTGGGGGAAGTAATCAAAGAAGAAGATAAACCTTTAAGAATGATTGGTATTAATCATGAT